>JBMCXL010000131.1:0-7812 GCA_048621015.1 Phycisphaeraceae bacterium | reverse complement strand
TCAACGAAAACGTCCTCGCCGCCGAAACGCTCAACGGCCAGATCGTCCAGCCCGAAGGCACCGACGACTATTACGTGCTCACCGGCGACCAGGACGGCCGCGTCATGCGCGTGCGCGGGCTCAACAGCGTTCAGCGACTCGCCGGCGGCAGCGTCACTCTCACCGAAGAAGACCACCAGCGCGCCGCCGACGCCCTGCGCGAATACGAGCGCCAAAGGGCCCGTGCCGAATCGTTCACCATCGTCCGCGGCCGGAACACCCTCGAAGACCACGACGGCATCACCAAGAAGCTCGACCGCCGCCACGGCTTCAACGTCCGCGCCGCCTACGACAACGAAAACCTCTATCTGCAATACGACGTCACCGCACCGCACGAGTTGGCGAACACCGTCAGCGATCCCAAGCTGCTGTTCACCGGCGGCAACCTGATCGACCTGCAACTGGCCACCGACCCGCAGGCCGACCCCGACCGCGACACCCCCGCGCCCGGCGACGTGCGCCTGCTCATCGGCCGCGACGGCGAGGGCGCCCCCCTCGCCGTGCGCTATCGGCCGAACGTGGAAGACTTCGACGGCGAGCCCACCACCTTCCGCTCGCCGCAGGACACCGAGTCGTTCGACGCGATCGACGAAGTCAGCGACCGCATCGCGCTGGAATACGAACCGAACGACGTCGGCTTCACCGCCACCGCCACCATCCCCCTGGACGTGCTCGGCTGGCAACCGACGCCTGCCTCGACCGTGAAGCTGGACGTGGGCTACATCTTCGGCAACGACCGCGGCTCCAACGCCACGCGCCGCGCGTACTGGTCCAACAACAGCTTCCACGCCAACGTCGTCGACGACGTGCCCGACGAAAGCCGACTCGACCCGCACGAATGGGGCACGGCGACGGTGGAGTGAACAGCAATACCACGGAGAGCTACGCCACCCTCTCCCACCGGGAGAGGGTGGCGAGCAAGCAAGGCAGCATTCGCCTGTCAAAGTCCAACGAGGCGGGTGAGGGAATCCGCGTCTGCCGGCGAGGTTCCTTCGCGAAGCAGACGCCGTATCCGCTCGATCACCGCCTGACCCAAGGAACAGATTACGATGCGCGCAAACCGAACCGTTTTGTTGTGGTCCCTCGCGGTATGCTGGCTCGCCGCCGCGCCGGCGCTGTCACAGTCACCGGACGCGCCGCGCATCGCGTACGAACTGGACGAGCCCGGCCAGGTCTCCGCGGCGATCTATGACGCCGACGGCCAGCTCGTGCGCGAGTTGCGCCGCGGTGAAAAGCAGGACGCCGGCGCGCACGCCATCGCGTGGGACGGCCTCGACCGTCACGGCGAACCTTCGCCGACCGGTGAATACGAGTGGCGCGTATTGCGCACGCCCGGCTTTCAGGCCGAGTACATCACCAGCCTCGGCATCAATCCCGGGACGGCGCCGTGGCACCGGTGGGTCGGCAACCACGGCGGCGCCGCGTCGGTCGCGGTGGACGACACCGGCATGTACATCGCGGCGCAGTCCACCGAGACCGCGCCCGTGCTGATCAAGCAGTCGCGCGACGGCGCGGAGCGCCACTGGACGCGTCAGCGCGGCCAGGTCACGAAAGACCGCGGCGTGCAAGGGGGCATCTCGCTGGCCAACAACCAGGCCGGCACGCTCTACCTGCTTCAGCAGAACGGCATGATCAACGTGATCGACGCCGAGCGCGGCGAGATGCGCACCCGCTGGGACGTGCTGCCGGCGGACAAGCTGCGCGCCGAGGACGGCGGGCCGACGAACTGGATCTATTCGCACAGCGAAACCGCCGTGGCCGACATCGACATGGCCGCGCACGGCGAGACGATCGTCACCAGCTATCGCGAGCGGGACGAGGTGTGGTGGATCGATGATGAGACCGGCGAGGCGATCGTGAAGGTGACGGTGCCCGCGCCGCGCGGCGTCGCGGTGACGCCGGACGGTGAAGTGCTGGTCGTCAGCGAAGAGCGCGTGCTGACCGTGTCGCGCAGCGGCGCGCAGCGCGCGATCGTCGAAAGCGGGTTGACCGCGCCGGTGCGCCTCGCGTTCGATGCGCGCTCGCGTCACGTGCTGGTCGCCGAGGCGGCGCCGTCGCACCAGGTCAAGCGCTTCACAATGGACGGCGAGCACGTCGCCACCTACGGGCGCGATGGTGGTCGGCGCGATGGCACATACGAGCCGAATGACTTCCTGGCGATGACCGATCTCACCGCCGACGGCCGCGGCGGGTTCGTCGTGGTCGAGGAGCGCGTCGCGCCGCGGCGCGTGGCGCACTTCGACAGCGACGGCGAGCTGGTGAACGAGTGGTATGGCGGTCAGCCTTATTTCGCCTGGGGCGAGCCGGACCCGCGCGAGCCGACGAAGGCGTGGTTCAACCCGGGCCGCTGGCTGACGCTGGCGGAGATCGACGCGTCGAGCGGCCGGTGGCGCGTACTGGAGAACTACGAGCTGGACACGCTCGGCGACGGCCTGGTGCGCGGCATGCACGGAGCGCGCGGGCGCTGGCGCGTGCTGTATCACGAGGACGAGCGCTACCTGGTCAGTGAAGGCGCCCCGCAGGTGCTGCGCCACGAGCCGGGCACGCTCACGCCCGTTTCCGTGGTCGGCCGCAAGACGAACGCGAACCATCCGACGCTGCCGCGCGCCCTGGAGATCGCCGAGGCCGACGATGAGCTGAAGGAAAGCGCCACCGCCTTTCGCTGGGTGGACGACGACGGCAACGGCAAGCCGCAGGCGGACGAGTTGACATTCACCGACTCGCGCCAGTTGCCGCAAGGCTCATGGGTCGCCGACGACTTCTCGCTCATGCGCAGCGTCAACACGCGCGACGAGGACGGCGCGCCGCTGTTCGAGCTGCGCCGCACCGTGCCGACGTGGCGCAACGGCGCGCCGGTCTATCCGTTCGATGATGAAGCGGGCCTGGACGAGCCTGTCGCGGCGACGACCATGCCCTGGTCGATGGGCGGGCGCGGCAAAGGCGCCTATCGCAGCGCGGCGGGCGACTATTACGGCCACTACCTCGCCCGGCCCGAGCACCACGGCAGTTGGCCCACGAAAGCGGGCAGCGTCGCGCGCCTCGTCAAGTGGGACGCCGACGGCAACGAGCAATGGAAGGTCGGCCGACATGCCGTGCGCGGCGGCCTCGGCGGGGCCGTCCCCGGCGCCACGCCGCCCGGCAACCTGCACGTGCCGATCAACGTCATCGGCGAAGCGCACGGCAACGTCATCCTCGCCGACCGCGTCGAAACGCCCGCGATGGTGTGGACGTCTGACGGCCTCTACGCCGGCTGGTTCTTCGATCGGCGCGTGGACGACGGCCTGCCCGACGCCGTCTACAGTTGGTGGCGCGATGCCGAGGGCCGCGAAGCGATCACCACCAGCGACAACGCCTCCGGCGGCCGGGCGCTGCAGGGCCCGGACGGCACCGTCTACTGGTTCGCGCAGGGACGCAACAGCGTGCCGGTCTATCGTGTCCACGGCTGGAACGACTGGCAGCGCGAAAGCGGCACAATCACGCTCGACAAAACGCCGCCGCACGCGCAGGCAAACGGCGAAGGTCTGCGCGCCGCGTACTACAAAGGCAACGACCTGAGCAGCGAACCCGACGCCGAGCGCATCGACACGCACGTCTGGCACGGCATCCCACGCGACAAGGACGGCAGCCACGCCATCCTCAGCGGCAACTACACCGGCCCGATCTACGACTGGTCCGACGGCATCGAACCGCTCGATGTCGACACCGGCTTCGCCGTGCGCTGGACCGGCGAGATCGAAGCGCCCCTGACCGAGACGTTCACCTTCCTGGTCTACACGCGCGGCGCCGTGCGCCTTTGGATCGACGGCGAGCAGCGCGTGTTCGCGTGGAACCAGATGCGCAACGAGTGGGAAACCGAGCCGATGCAGTTGCGCGCCGGTGAGCGCTACAGTGTGCAGCTCGAGTATTACACCACCCACGAACACCCGCTGTGCAGCCTGCTCTGGGAATCGTTCAGCCTCGACCGCCAGCGCATCCCCCAGCGCTATCTCTATCCGACGGACATCGAGATCATCGACACGGCCGAGGCGCGCCCCGCCACCTCGCGCATCAACGCCGGCACGTTCGACACCCAGTCCGGCGACATCACCCCCCGCCGCGCCACCGGCCGCATCACCGACCGCATCACCGGCCTGCGCCAGCGCGCCCTGGGCAAGACCGGCGCGTACATGGGCTATCACCGCATCGACTTCGGCGACGGCGTGTCGCGCCTCGTCGCCGACGCCGGCGGCCGACCCTCCGGCCGCGGCGCCGAGTTCGACGTGACGCTCGAGTTCCGACTCGACAGCCCCGACGGACCCACCATTGCCACGCTGACGCTCAATGACGATATCGGAGACGGCAAGGCCACCTCTGAGCGTGTGGTCGAAGTCACCGAAAACGTCACCGGCGTGCGCGACCTTTACATCGTCAACACCACCACCGAGCGCTGGCATATCGTGCGGCTGCACTCGTTCTGGTTCGAGTAGCCGCCGCGTCCATACCATGACCGATTCCACTTCGACGCCGACCCACGATGCCCGGCTCTACCGCCGCGTCACCGTGCCGCGCGAATATCAAGTCACGCGCGGCGACACGACCTTTGGCGGCGACCTGCGGATCGGCGATCTGACCGGCGACGGCCGATGCGATTTTCTCGTTTACCGATGCACGCCCGAACTCGGCGAAGGGCGCGCGGCGGAAGGGCTCAAGCCCTGTTTCCTGGGCGCGTTTGATCTCCACGGCGCGCCGCTCTGGACCGACGGCGAAGGCGGGGGACATCCGGCGCGGCCCGCGGCCGTGACGGTGCATGATTTCAATGGCGACGGCGCCGCGGCCGTGTTGTGCCTCTGGCATCGACCACGGCGCGACAAGCGCACCGCCTGGGACGCGCTTGAGGATGTGGTTATTCAACGGCGCGACGGACGAACGGGCGCGGTCGTCCACGAAGCCGCGCCGGCTGCGCTCACCGCGCGCCGGCGCAAAGACCCGCAGGCCGCCAACTGGGTCCACCAACGGCTCCAGATCGCCAACTTCCGCGGCCTCGCGCGCCCGCGCGACGTGCTGATCAAGCTCGGCGACACGTATCTCGCCCTGGACGAAAACTTCAACGTGCTCTGGACACACCGCACGCCGTGGACACGCTACGGCGCGTGCCCCGCCTACGTGCCGGCGGTGGGCGATCTCGATGGCGACGGACACGACGAAGTCTTCACCGGCTATGCCGTGCTGGACGCCGAAGGCGAAGTGCGCTGGCAGCGACCGGTGGCGCCGCACATGGACTCGGTCCTGATCGCCGAGTGGGACGCCGGCCACCGCCGCGCGATCGGCTCCGGCGGCGGACACGTCCTCGACATCGACGGGCGGGTCATCCTCCAGCTCGGCGCCGAACGCGTGCCGCATGGGCAGGAGGTCCGCGTGGCCAACTTCGTCGCGGACCATCCCGGCCCCGACATGGCGATCCGGTGCAACGGCCACCGCCCCGACCTGCGCGTGGTCAGCAGCGCCACCGGCGATGTCGTCCGCACGCTTACGCTGAACGCCTCACCGAACAACACCGGCATGGAGCCCGTCCACTGGCGCGGCCGCGACGAGCCCGCGCTGCTGTTCAACGGCGGCTGGCTCTGGGACCTGGACGCCAGCCAGGGCGCGCCCCTGCCCGGTCTGCCGCCCCCGCGCGGCCGGGATGTCCATCGCATGAGCTTTCACCACGCCATCGCCGCGGACGTCTGCGGCGATGCGCGCGAGGAGCTGGTCGTCTGGGACCCCGCCGCGACGGACGTCCACATCTACACCCCGCCGCCGCTGGACGACAGCGCCTACATGCGCTACCGCGCCGGACCGCGCCAGTACAACGCGCGCCTCATGGACTGACACCGCCTTCCACACCCGCTCGCGCCGTCACGCTTGCACCGGCTCGGCGCGGCGGTTGAAGCCCATCGTGTCGCGGCCGCTGATGACCACGGCGCCGTGGTTCGGCGAATCGTAATCGAGGAAGCGCACGATCGGCGGCACGACGCGGATCGCCAGACCGATGCGCCGCTTGTCGGAGCGGTTCGGCTCGGAGTGGTGCAGCGTGCGCTCGTTGAACAGGAAGAACTCGCCCGGCTTCATCTCGATGTCGATCGCCTGGCTCGTGTCGATGCGCTTGCCGTCGGCCTGCGCCTTGAACACCATCTCGTCGCCCGCCTTGACGTGCGGAATGACCTTGCGGTGCGTGCCGGGGATGAGCTGCGGGCACGAGTTCTCTTTCGTCGCCGGGTCGATCGCCATCCACGCGGAGATCACCACCGCCGGCTCGATCGGCCAGTAGTTCATGTCCTGGTGCCAAGGGATCTCCTTCGCGCCCGGCTCCTTCACGAAGAAGTTGGTCCGCCACAACAGCAGGTCCTCCCCCATCACCGCCTTCATGCGCTCCAGCACCGCCGGCGTCGTCGCGAGCTCGTGCACCAGCACCGTATCGAGATGGCGGTTGTGCACGCGCGTGTCATGGTCCGGCGGATCACTGGCCAGCACCTGCTCGACCCGCGGGCGCAGCTCGGCCATCTCCTGCTCGGTGAACGCGGCGTACGGGCCGAGATAGCCCTGCTCGTGGAACCGGCGGACCTCGTCGTCGGTGAGCGAGACGGGTTTGGCTTGAGTCGTTGGGGCGGCCATGGGTCGTCCTTTCTGTTCATCCGAGGTTGTGTGGCGTGAATGCTCTGTCAGAATAGGGTGAACGCCGGACAGGGCGAATGGGCCGAGTCGTGGAGTTTTTGGCATGAACCGTGGCTCCGAAAAGCCGACCGCCCGGCCGCGGACGCTGCCGCGCGACCGCTGGCTGACCGCGCTGCTGGACCCGGCGGTGGCGCTGCACTTCGAGACCTACGGCTACGGGCCGCTGTGGCCGAGCTGGGGCTTCATCGAGCGGCGCGTGCCGGAGCAGTTGGTCTACTCGGTCGTGGGGCGCGAGCTCACGGCGCGGCTGTGGACGGGCAGGACGGTGCGCGACTGGCGACTGCCGGCCGGCGGGTTCGTGCTGCTGCCGCCGAACACGCGCCACACCTTCGCGCACGCCGATCGGCATCGGCCGGTGGCGCTGCACTACTTTCGGCTCGCGCTGCAGCGCAGCGACACGACGCTGCGCCTCGGCGGCGCGCCCGTGGTGCTGCACGCCGGCGCGACGCTGCGCGAGCACCTCGAGCGGCTGCACGACGATCGGCAATCGGGCGGCGTGGATGCCACCGCGCGCCTCAAGGCGAGCCTGGCGCTGCTGTTCAGCAGCGCGTTCCGCCTCGACGAGGCGCAGCCGACCGCGGCGCCGATGCTCAGCTACGCGCAGCGCCGCGACCTGTACGACCTCGTGCGCCGGCAACGTGGCGCACGGCTGCGCCCCGCGGATCTGGCGCGACGCCTGAACCTGTCAGCCGACCACTTCACGCGCCTGTTCCGGCGCACGTTCGGCGTGCCGCCGCGCCGGTGGCTGGTGGAGCAGCGCATCCGCGATGCGACGACGCTGCTGGTGGACTCGACACTGAACGTCTCGCAGATCGCCGACGAGCTGGGGTATCCGGACGTCTACCAGTTCAGCCGCCAGTTCAGCGCCGTCATGGGTATGAGCCCGCGCGCCTACCGGCAACGCCGACATGGTGAATCGGAGCCTGTGGAGAAAAACGAGATGAAATAGCCGCGAAGAGGCACAAGAGACACAGAAAGCGCGCGGCGCGTGCAACACATTCACTTGTGCTTCTTGTGCCTCTTTGTGGTTAGCGTCAATTTCACAGCGACCCATTTGGCGTTCAAGCCGCGGGGTGAGTC
>JBMCXL010000130.1:0-7833 GCA_048621015.1 Phycisphaeraceae bacterium | reverse complement strand
GCGCTCACCCGCGCGGCTTGGAGGGTCAATCAATAGCCACAAAGAGGCACAAGAGACGCAAGACATGCTCATGCGCGGCTTGTACCTCTTCGCGGCCATCTTTTTCGATTCGCGCGACGACTTGATAAGCCGGTCCTGAGCGCAGCGAAGGTCCGGATCGCGTGGCGCCCGCATGGACCACACGAGTGTCAAGCCGAATCCCTGTCACTCGTCGTCGGAGTGGAAGGGGTTGTCCACCGTTGCCCGGTGATGGATGCGGATGAGCTTCACCAGGCGTTCGCCGAGCAGGTCGGCGATCACGCGGCAGGTCTGCACGGTCGGCTCGTCGAACGGCTCGCTGCGATCGCGGAACAGCACGATCGCGGCCAAGGGCTCGCCTTCCTCCCGACAGCCGAACGCCAGCAGTTCGCAGTCCGCCAGGTAGGCCGCGTCGTCACCGATCCACTGGGCCAGCGCAGCGTCGTCGCGCAGATGCACCGGCTCGTCGCGGTCGGCGATGCGCGGCGCGACCACGTCCCCGAGGTGCTCAAGCAGCATGTCCGCCGAGCCCGCGGCGCAGTCGTAGTTGACGTATCCACCGAGGCTGAACTCGTCCGCCGCCACCGCGGGCAGAAACACCGCCGCGTTCGTCGGCCCGGTCTTGTCCACCAGGAAGGTCAGCGTCTTGCGCAGCAGCGGTTCGAGGTCCAGCTCATCGCGAATCACCGTCTCAAACTCGCGTCGGCTCATCGCGTGCTGCATCTGGTCGGCCAACTCCTGGTACGCGCCGACCAGGTCCTCGCAGAGCATGTCCACCTGCTGGGTCACCTCGCGGCGCGTGCGCTCGAGTCGGCGGCAGGTGCGGCGCAGGCTGCGCACGCGCTCGGTCTGTTCGCGTCGGCGCTGACGCTGATCGATGATGGTGCGCAGCCGTTCGGTCAGTAGCGTGGGATCGAGCGGCTTGATGAGAAAGTCCGCCGCGCCGCCGCGCATCGCCTGCACGGCGTCATCGAGCGTCGGCTGGCTGCTGATGATGATCGAATCGATGTCGCGGTAGCGGCGCTGCAGCATCGCCTGCAGCGTCAGGCCGGAGCCATCGGGCAGGTTCGGCTCGATCACCACCACGTCGACGGGCTTTTCGGCCACGTGGGCCTGTGCGGCGCTGAGCGAGCCGAGGCGCGTCACGTGCATCGGCATGGTGCCGGGGTCGCACGCTTTGATCAGCCGACCGGCCGCGGGGGACGGGTCGACCACGAGCACGCGCACCGGCCGGGCAGCCGAAGCGTCAGGGGTCTGCGAAGAAGTCGGCACCATCGACGAAACGCTCATGGACTGGATGGACACGAAAGCACTCCTACCTGTCGGGCGATTCACGAGTCCGCGGCGCCGAGCCACCGCGCCGGGGCCTGTCCTCTGGTGTATCGGCCGATGAAAGGAGGTGATTCAGCCCGAGTTGCGAATCGAGCGCGACCCGCCTTGCGCTGCCGCTCGATACAGCCGCACCAGCTTTCCCGCTTTGAAGGGGGGCCGCTTGTATGAACCGCATTCGCAAGAAGCCGGAAGCGGATCAGGGGTGAGCCAGGCGCGGCCTCACATCTCCACATCGCGTGCCGGCTGCTTGGCGGGGTCCTTCAGCGGGAGGGTGGCGATCGCGGTCGTGCCTTCGCCCGGCGTGCTGCGCAGCTCCAGCGACCCGCCGTGGGCCTCGACGATGCGCTTGGCGCGCGGCAGGCCCATGCCGAGCCCGCGGCCCGCCGGCCGGTCCGAGAAAAACGGGTCCAGCGCGTGATTCAACGTCGTCTCATCCATGCCCGCGCCGTCGTCGCGCACCTGGATCACCACCGCGTCCTCGTCCGGGGTGAGCTGCACGACGACCTCGATCGTCGTCACCGGCCGCGCCTGCTGCGCGTTCTCGAGCAGCGCCGTGATTGCCTCGCGCACCTGGTCCGGGTCCATCGAGATGCGCGGCAGCTTGTGCCGCAGGCGATAGGTGATCTCCGCCCGCGCGTGGCCGGTGCGTTCCCGGCCGGCGTGGGCGCGCTTGATCGCCTCGTCGAGCACGGCCGGCAACTCGGCGGGGTAGCGCACCGGCTCGGGCGGGTCGGCGAAGGTGTGCAGCGTCGTGATCAGGTCGCTGAGCCGATGCGCTTCCTCGAACACTGTCTGCGCCGTGCGCTGCTCCTTCGAGCCGGGCTGCAGGCTCATCGCCAGCAACTGGCTGCGCCCGGAGATCACCGCCAGCGGGTTGTTCATCTCGTGCGCCGCGCCCGCGGCCATGCGCCCGAGGCGCGCCAGCGATTCCTGTTGGAGCAATCGATCCTGCGCCTCGGCGAGCTGGGAGTTGGTCTCCGCCAGCGCTTCGCCCATGCGCCGCGCCCCGTCGTGCTGCGCGGCGGCGGCGATGGCCGCGCCCCATGTGCTGGTCAGCGCCGCGATCTGCTTGGGCGCGGGCAGGTCGCGTCGATCGTGCAGCAGCACCGCCGAGGTGCCCCAGCCGCACGGCAGCGGCAGCAGCTTCACCTGGCGCAGGTCCTCCGCATCGAGCAGGTAATCGGCGATCCACGGCAGGATGCCCATGAGGTTCATGCCCAGCGGTTCGTCGGAGTTGAGCTGGGCCAGGTCCGGCGCGTTGGGCGGCGGGTCGAGGTATTGCCAGCGCGCCTGGCCGCGCGGGGCGTACTGCGCGACGAGCCACGAGTTGTCTGTCCCGGTCTTGGGGTCGCCGGGATAGAGCATCGCGTAGAAGCCCTCGCCGAACACGCGGCGCGCGGAGGCGGCGACGGCGTCGAGCGCGTCCTGCACGCTGCTGCCGGGCGCGGCCTGGGCGTGGAAATCGGTGATCGCTTCGAGGACGCGGCGCTGCGTGGTGACCGTGCGCGTGCGGACTTCGAGCACCTGGTTGGCGTGACCGAGCGCCTGGTTGGCGCGCTGCATGGACTGGAGAAACAGTTCCTGCGAGGGTTGCTCGTGCAGGCCCAGCGCCCGGCCGCGCACTTCGAGCTGCTCGTGCAGCTGCGCGACGGCCCCGTGCACGCGCTCGCGATGCAGGCCGAGGCGCTCGATGAGGCGGTCGGGGTTCTGGTTGTAGTTGTGATTGCCGGAGTAGCCCACGTGCTGGCGGCGCGCGAGCAGGTCGGCCAGGGCGATCAGGCCGACGAGTCGGTGATGTTCGATGTCCGGCAGCGATTCGTAGGCCGTGCCGTGCAGCCAGATGGAGTCCTGAAGGCGGTGCGGCAGTTGCCATTGCTCGGCGAGGCGCTTGCCGGCGGTGTGATGGTCGATGCCGACGAGCTTGCGCTCGAACTCGGCGATGTTGCCCTGGTTCAGGTCGGCCAGCTCGACGATGCGCGCAAAGGCGCGCGGCAGGACGTGGTCGAGCGCGAGCTTGCCCACATCGTGCAGCAGGCCGCAGACAAACGCCTCGTCGGCCGGCAACTCCGGATCGCGATGCGCCTTGGCGATCTGCTCGGCGAGAATGGCGACCGCGAGGCTGTGCGACCAGAACGCCACGCGATCGAAACGGGCGTCGTCGTCCTGGGAAGCGCGCGACTCCATCTGCGCGCCGCCGCGCCCGGGCTCACCGACGACAGCCGGCGTGCGCTTCGGGCCTTGCGCCTCGAACGCCGAGACGTGGCTTCCGAACATTTCGAACACCTTGACCGACAGCACCGCGTTGCGAATGGCGTTGAAGCCCAGCAGCAGCACGGCGCGCTCGATCGTCACGGCCGACTCCTGCACGCCACGATCGGCGGCGCGGCACAGCGACAGCACCTTCGCGGTCAGCGGCGGGTCGGCGCTGACCAGGTCGATCACGTCCTGGGCGCGCGCGTCATCGTTGGCGGTCAGGCTCAGCAGCCGCGTGGCGATCACCGGCAGCGTCGGCAGCGAGTCAATCTGCCGAAGAATCAACTCGATCCGGCGCGGCTTGGAAGGCTCGGTGGCAACCATGAAACAGTTCCAAGTTCCAAGTTCCAGGTTTCAAGTTTCGACCGGTGGCTTCGCCGCCATACAACCAACTTGAAACTTGAAACCTGGAACTTGAAACTCATTCAGACTTCCAGCAGATCCACGATCCGCTGCTGGAGCTTTTCGATGTCGAACGGCTTTTTCACGAATTCGTCGGCGCCGGCGTCGAGCAGGTCGTCGATCTCGTGCTGGTTCACCACGCCCGAGACGATGATGATCTTGGTGCCCTTGAGCTTCGGGTTCTCGCGGATGCGCTGGCACACGACGTTGCCGTTGATGTCCGGCAGCATGTAGTCGAGGATGACCAGGTCGGGGTTGAACTGCTCGGTGAGCATGCCCGCGTCGTAGCCGGTCGCCGCGGTCTTCAGCTCGAAGCGCTTGTCCCGGCTGAGCACGTCCACGAACAATTCCACGATCTGCTCGTCATCGTCCACCACCAGGATCTTGCGCCGGCCGCCTTCCATGATGGTGGTGGGAATGCCGTTGTCGCGCATGAACTGGATGAGCGCGTCGCGCGGAATGCGCCGGAAGCGGCTGCCGGGCACGCGAAAGCCCTTGAGCCGGCCGCCATCGAAGCAACGGATGATCGTCTGCTGCGACACGCGGCACAGCTCGGCCGCCTCGCCGGTTGTGAACACCTGTTTGTCCGTCAGGGCTTCGGAGGTGCTGTTTCCGTTGGAAGAGTGGTTATCGGCCATGCTTTACTCCCCGCGGACCTCGGAATCGCGCCAACCGGGCACACCGGCGGCGTCCCGGCAGATTCCCCAGATTCGCTACCTTTACATCGGGCCGGCCGGATACACACTTGACGTGACACGACCGACCGAAAAGTTTCGATTCGCTTGCGGTCGGCGCGGAACCGGGTTGTATCGGTTGTACGGAAGAACAGGTCTGGCGCGACAGGATCGAATGGCGAGGAAGAGCCGTTCAATCGACGCGGCGGACGGCCCGGGGCAGCTCGGCGATGAGCGCGCGAAGATGATCGCGCGCGTGAACCAGCAGCTCCGGCGGCTCGGGCCACTGTTCGAGGATCAGGCTGCCGGTGAAGCCGCGCTCCGTAAGACGGCGCAGCACGCCGCGCACGCCGGCGTCGCTCTCCGCCGCGGGACCGGTGAACAGTGTCAGGTGGCTGTCCTGGTCGCCGAAGTTCTCGTGCACGTGCACGTGGATGATCGGGACGCGCGGATCGATGCGGTCCAGATAACCGACGTAGTCGTGCATCGTCTCGGGGCAGAGGTTCGCATGGCCGATGTCCAGGCACATGCCCAGCGCGGCTCGCACGTCGGCGGGCACATCCATCTCGGTGAAAAGGGTGTTGAACATGCCCGGGGTCGTGCACACCGTATTTTCCAGCGCCAGCCGCACGCCCGCCGCCTGCGCCAGCCGCGCGGGCGCCGCCAGGGCGGCGACGAAACGGCCGAGCGGCACGTCCGGGTTCATGTGCACCACGACGATTCCCGCGCCGATGTCCGCCGCGAAGTGAATGCTGCGCTGCAGCGCCACGTCATCGCCGCGCTCGCAGGGGTCGGCGTCCCACGGCGCGTGCACGCTGAAGCGCATGTCGTGGCGCTCGCCCTCCCGGCGAAGCTCCGCGCGCTCGGCGCGGCAGAGTTGATCGAAGCTGAAGCCGCGCTCCCCGCTGCGGTCGCTGAACCACTCGAACGCATTGAAACCATGCGCCACCGCAAAACGGTACGGCTCGAGCGGGTCGCCGGCAGCGAGGGCGGTCTGGTTGCCGATGCGCATGAAAGTCTTCTGAATGCCGGGCCCGTGCCCGTCGCCTGCGCCTTCGCGCAGCGTCTGAGCACCGGCCCGTTCCGCGAAGCCGCGAGCGGCAGCACCGTTTCCTGATGGATTACCGGTCATTTGACATTTCCACCATCATAAGCCCACTTGCGCCCGCGTCTGCAACGCATAGTACTGCTCGCCCGCCACCGCGCCTTCGATGTCCTGCGGGCTGCCGGCGGCGTTCTCGATCGCCACGCCCAACGCCGCGAGCGAGCGACACAGCCGCTCGCAGAACGCGCGATCGCGCACCAGCGGTTCATCCGCGTAGTCCAGCCGCTCGGCGCGCGGCGGATCGACGAACACCGAATCGTGCAGGCCCGCGCCCGCGTAGCCGGGCAGGTCTTCGCCGTTGGAATCGCTGCGCACGATCACGCCCGGCCGCTCGCTTGTGCTTCGCAGCGCGATGCTCTTGGACGGCAGACTGACCAGCTCGATGATGAGCCCCTGCTTGTTGGCGCGAAAGCCGAGCGGCGTGCCGGGATGGTTGCCCACCAGTGTCTCGCCGAGGCCCACCACGATTTCGCCGTAAAGCGTGTTCGCGTCGGCGGTGGTCGGGTCGGTCGTGTGCAGCACGAAGGCGTAGTCGGCCGGGATCACCAGCTGAATGAGCACCGCCATGACCAGGTCGGCGTGAGGCAGCTCCAGCCGCCGGCGCGCGCGGTAGGCGCGCTCGTTCCACTTGCTCGCCCACACCTGGCGGATCGCGCGCCACAGCGCATCGCGCGGCTCGAGCAGCGCGATGCCTTCACGCCGGCAGACCTCCTCGATGCGCGAGCGCAGCGCCTCGGGCAGCGACAACCCCGCGATCACCTCGCGCAGGCGCGGCAGCACGTCGTCCGGCTCCTCGTCCACGCGCTCCAGCAGCGCGCGATACTGCGCCGCCTCGGCGCTGTTGGCGTCGCGGTCCAGCACGTGCTCGAACACGCCGAAGCTCAGCGCGGCCGACGGCGGCGCGGCGATCCATGCCGGCAGCTTGTCGCGCAGCGCGCGCAGGTTGTTCGCCTTGCCCCCGACACGTGCTTCGTCAAACTCTGTCGGCCCGAGCACGGCATTGCTCAGGCGCGGCCGGCGCAGCATGACCAGGGCGCGCGGCGTGGCCTCCACCGTCGGCGCGACTGCGGGCGCTTCGGCCGATTCCAGCCGCACGTCGCCGTCGGCGGTCGTCGTCACGCGCACGCGGCGCTGGCGCTGGCCGTCAAGCTGCTCGTAGATCGAGGCGTCCAGGCAACTGGCCAGCAGCACGTGCTCGTTGCGGGCGCGCACCGCCACGTGCGAGACGATGTCCGGCGTCTGCCGCGTGAGCACCGCGCGCACGTTGCGGGGAATGTCCTCGTCGCCGGCGACCTCGTCGGCAACCACCACCGTCGGCTCATCGAAACGCCGACCCTGCACGTCGCGCAACGCGCCGACCATCTGCACGCGCCCCACCGCCTCACCGGGCGCGATGATCTGCCACCCGCCCAGGCCGGCGCGCCGGCGCAGCGCCGGCTCGAGATGGCGCACCAGCTTCGACAGCACGAACATCAACGTGCCGCGCACCACCTCTTCGCTGAAAATCGGAATCGTCCACGCCTCCACCGCGCATCGCCGACCGAGTTCGGCCGCCTTGGGCTGCAAGCGCTCGTAAAGTTGATCCGTGCGCTGGCGCACCGCGCGGGCCGTGCGATCCACCGCCGCCAGCGCCGCCAGCAGCATCGTGCGGTCGGCCTGCTCGGGCAGGTCGACCGCTTCCCACATGCGCTGCGTCGCCCGGTATTCCGCGACCGGCTCGATCAGCATCAGGTTGGACAGCACCTGCCGGCTCATCTCGACCAGCAACGGCTCGGATGCATGACTGATGTCGACGCGCTCCACCGCGGCGCGAAGCTGCGCTTCCACGCCGAGGTCCACGTACAGCAGATCGCGCCGCGCGGCGCCGTCGCGCTGGTGCACGATCGCCTCGTGCAGCCGATGCCGCGCCTCGGTCAGCTCGCGCACGAGTGCAGCCAGCGCCTCGGGTGAATCCGCCGGCCGATGCAGCAGTTGCCGCAGCCAGTCGGCCAGGCGCGCATCGAGCAGATGGTGCGCCGCATCGATGGAGGTGGCCAAGTCCGTGCCCGA
>JBMCXL010000129.1:0-7862 GCA_048621015.1 Phycisphaeraceae bacterium | reverse complement strand
GAGCATTGTTGAAGGCGACCATGACTCAACCATTCGACATCGATCTGCAGACGGTGCGCAGCGGGTATGACGGACGCACGTGCTGGGTCGACCCGTGGCTTGGCATCACCCCGCATAGCCAGACGGCGGTGATGACCTTGCAGCAGTTGGAGCTCGCGGGCAGCGACGTGTTCTTCGGCGCCTGCGCATCGTGGAGCGAGGACCGCGGCGCGACGTGGAGCGAGCCGACCGCGATTCCGGCGATGCAGCGGCGCACCGAAGCGGACGGTCTGGAGTCGTGCGTCAACGACGTAAAGCCGCACTGGCACGAAGCCTCCGGCACGGTGCTGGGCATCGGCGTGCGCGTGTATTACCAGCCGGGCGCCGGCGCGCCGGCGCACGTGCGCGGCGGCCGCGCACCGGAGACGGCGTACACGACCTGCGACATGACCACCCGCCAGTGGCGCGAGCCGCGCATGCTGCAACTGCCCGCCAGCGCGACGCACCCTTATGCCGTTGCCGGAAGCGTGCAGCGCTGGGACGAAGTCGACGGGTCGATCCTCCTGCCGCTGTCGTGCCAGCGCGTGCCCGAGAACCGCGTGCGGCAGACGTTCGTGGCGCGCTGCCGCTTCGATGGCGAGACATTGCACGTCGATGAGCTCGGCAACGGCGTGGGCGTGCCCGAGCCGCGCGGCTTGTACGAGCCGTCGCTGACGCGCGTCAGCGATCGCTACCTGCTCACCATGCGCAACGACGAGACCGGCTACGTCGCGGTGAGCGCCGACGGCCTGCACTTCGATCAGCTTCAACCCTGGCGCTTCGACGACGGCGAATCGCTGGGCAGCTACAACACGCAGCAGCACTGGGTCACGCACGACGATCGCCTCTGGCTGATCTACACGCGGCGCGGGCTCAACAACGACCACGTCTTCCGCCACCGCGCGCCGCTGATGATCGCCGAGGTCGATCCGCGGAAACCCGCCGTCATCCGCGCCACCGAGCAGGTGCTCGTGCCCGAGCGCGGCGCGCGGCTGGGCAACTTCGGCGTCACGCACGTCGACGACCGCGAGACGTGGGTGTCCGTCGCCGAATGGATGCAGCCGCGCGGCTGCGAAAAGCACGGCAGCGACAACGCCGTCTACCTGGCGCGCCTGCGCTGGCGCTGAAATCGAACGAGCACCGCATCCCCTGGGAGATCGGCCATGACCTTGCGCGCGGCGGTATTGCCTCCGACCCGGGCCCACCCGGCCGTGAACCTCGCGCATCGCGAGCTGGTCGATCACCTGCGCGCTGCGACCGATGGCGCGTCCTTTGGGCGCACGCGCCGGCTGGAGCGCGCGGCGTTTGTGCTCGGCACGTTCGAGGACCTGGGCGCGGAACTGCTCGGCGCGGCGCTGGCCAACGACCGCTGGGTCGATCGCGTGATCGTGCGCAGCGAGGGGCACGAACGCCTGATCCTGGCCGGCTCGAACCCGCGCAGCGTGCTGTTCGCGGTCTACACCTATCTCGATGCGCTGGGGTTTGCGTGGATCGTGCCGGGCGAGGAAGGTCACGTCGTCCCGCGGTTGAGCGATGTGCCGCGCGACGGTTTCGCGATCGATCACACCGCGTCGCTGATCTATCGCGGCTTTGGTCTCGCGGGCGCCTACGACGGGGAGATGGGCGCGCAGTTCGTGCAATGGATGGCGCGCAACCGCTTCAATCACCTGTTCACCGAGGGCGCGACCGGCCGGCCGCGCTACGAGGGACACTTCGGCCGACCGCTCACCGCCGCCGAGGTGCGCAAGCACGACCACCGCGTGCGTCGCGCAGCGCAACAGCGCGGCCTGTTGCACGAAAAGATGGGCCACGGCTGGACCGATCGCGTGCTCGGCCTCAGCCGCAAGGACCGCGAAAAGGCCCGCGCCGGCACGTTCCAGGCCACGCCAGCGCAGCTCGCGCTGACCGGCGAGCTGAACGGCCGACGCGCGATCGAGGGCGGCAACATCCAGCTCTGCCTGTCCAACCCGCGCGCGTGCGAGCGCATGGTCGAGCAGGTCGTCGCTTACGCCAGCGATCATCCGGAAATCGACGTGCTCGGCGTGTGGATGGCCGACGGGTTCAACAACTGGTGCGAATGCGAGCAGTGCCGGCAGGTGCACCCGTCGGACCTGTGGGTGCGCCTCATCAACCGGATCTCGCCCGCGGTGTACGACGCGCGGCCGGACCTGCGCATCGAGGTGCTCGGCTACGCCACGTTGATGGAGCCGCCGCCGACCGAACGCATCGACAACAGCCGGGGCAACGTCATCCTGATGTACGCGCCGTTCCTGCGCTGTTACCAGCACGCGCTGGATGACCCGGCCTGCGTCTCCGACAAGCCGCTGCACACCTTTCCGCCGGCCAATCGACTGCATTACCCCGGCAATTACGAGTATTTCCAGTTCCTCCAGGGCTGGCTGAAGGCGCATGCCGGCACGAACTACATCTTCGATTATTACGCCTGGCTGCCGATCAAGCGCGACATCTTCGAGGGCGACGTCGCCCGGGCGATGTGCATGGACATGCAGCGCTATCCGGCGAACGGGTTGCAGGGCATGGTCGACTGCTCGCGCGCCCAGTCGTTCTGGCCGACGCCGATGATTCGCTGGATGCAGGCGCGCGGGTCGTGGGACGCGGCGATCGATTACCAGGCGCAGCGCGCCCGCCTGTTGGCGCTGACCTTTGGCGACGGCGCGGACGTGGTCGATCGGTACCTGGCGCTGGTGTATGAATGTCTGCTGCCGGAGCCGCACGGCCGCGAGGAGGAGCGCGGGTTCGATCCGCACAAGGTCCAGCGGTTCAAGGATACCTTGCCCGACGTGCGCGGCGCGCTCGGTGAAGCGATCGCCGCGAGCGGAGGCGTGCGCAAGCGGATGCTTCAGCGCGTCGATGTGCATGCCGAGTTCACCGCGCTGCACCTGGACTGCCTGCTCGCGGAAGGTGAAGGGCATTACGACGAGGCGATGGCGCTGGCGACGCGGATGCACGAGCTGGCCAGGGCGCACGCATCGCTGCTCGCGGGCGTGGCCGACCCGCCGGAGTTCGCGTGGCTGGAGCGCGACACGCATCACCGCCTGGCGCAGAAGAAAGCGGGCACGTGGCGGGGCGTGGATTGAGCGGCGGCGCTCAATCCGGTGTTTCGCTGCGCTCGGCATCGGTTTCCACGGCGACCGGCTCGGGCGTCTGCGCCTCGGGGCCGAGCAGGTCGATGCGCTGCCACGCGCCGGAAGCGAAGCGCGCCCACATCGTCAGACCGAGCGCGATGATGTAGACCGTCGCCGCCGCCCACGGCCCCAGCGCTTCCATGCCCGGCCAGAGCGCCACTGTCAGGTAACCGCCGCCGACGAGGATCCCCCCCGCGCCGAGCGCACCGACCGCCGCCGGCCAGTGATTGTCGCCCGCGCCGCGCAGCGCGTGCACGTACACGATGTTCAGCCCGTCAAAGATCTGGAACAGCGCGCAGAGATAAAGCAGCCGACCGGCCCAGCGGATCACCTCCGGATCGTCGCTGAGCAGGCCCGGCAGGCTGTGATTGAACACTACGTACCCCAGCCCGATCGCGCCCATGTACGCGACGGCGAACAACGTCGCCCACCGCACGATGACGCGCGCCAGGTCGGGGCGCTTCTGTCCCAGCGCCTTGCCGACCGCGGCGGTGACGGCGGTGCCCAGGCCCACCGTCGGCATGAACGAGATCTCCAGGAACTTGAACACGAGGTTGTGCGCCGCGAGCTGCGCCGTGCCGAACCGGCCGACCAGCAGCAGCGTGAAGATCGTGAACGCGACCACGTCGATGGTGAACTGCGCGCCCGCCGGCAGACCGAACCAGAGGATGCGGCGCAGGCGCGCCGCGCTCGGCCGCCAGGTGTGTCGGCTCTGGTAGCGCGCGTGCAGGCTCGGGCGCAGCATCCACGCCAGCAGCAGCAGCGTATGCAGCACCACCGCCGCCGTCGTGCCCCACGCCGCGCCCGCGATGCCCAGCGCCGGAAAGCCGAAGTGCCCGAAGATCAGCGCGTAATTCGCCACCGCGTTGAAGATGTTGCTGATCAGCGCCGTCCAGAAGCCCACCGCCGGCCGGTGCAGCCCATTGAAAAAATCGGTCAGCGCCAGCGCCGCCAGCGTCGGCGCCAGGCTCAGCAGCCCGATCTGCACGTACGCGACCTCCATGCGCTGCACCTCGGGCGCATGGCCGACCCACGCGAACAGCGCCGGCATGACGAACCACGCCGGCAGCAGGATCAACCCGATCGCCAGGCTCAGGTACAACCCCTGCCACGCATATGCCGAGCAGTCGGCCAAGCGCCCGCGCCCGAGCGACTGCGACACGAACGTGTTGATCACCGACAGCGTGCCCATCCCGAAGCTGATCACGCAGAACAGCAGAATCCCCGCCGGCATGATCGCGGCCTGCGCTTCGGTGCCGAGTTGCGAAACCATCACGAAATCGACGAAGCTCATCACCGTGCGCGAGATCATCGCCGCGATGATCGGCGCCGCGAGCATCAGCAGCTCGATCGGCACACGCCGACCGCTCGGCAGCGGATGCCCCGGCAGCGTCAACTCGTCGATGGCGTCGTGATCATTCATGGCAGCGAGCATCCGTGCGCCGCGCAGCCTCGAAACGACAAAGCCGAGGGATTGCCATCCCTCGGCTTTACGGGCGGCGCAGCGCATTCATTGCATCAGCCGATGCAGGCAGCAAACGATACCCCCGACCCAGTGAAAAACAAGCCGCGCGCCGCGCACCGACCTACCGTCGCAGCATCCGTCGCGCCTGACGCAAATTCCCGCGCGCATCGGCATGCCCCGGCTCCAGCGCCACCGCGCGCTCGAAGTGCGGCAGCGCCGCCCGCACCTCCCCCTCCATCGCCAGCAGCATCCCCAGCGTGTTGTGCCAGTCGGCGTGCCCGCCGTCCAGTTCCACCGCCCGGCGCAGCGCCGCGATCGCCGCCTCGCGGTTGTCCATTTCCAGCAGCGCCTTGCCCAGGTCCGCGTGCGCCGCGGCGCGCGACGGGTCAGCCACCACCGCGCGCTGCAGCGCTGCTCGCGCACGCTCCAGGTCGCCCCCCATGCCGTACGCCACGCCAAGCCCGTGCAGCGCCTCGGCGTACACCGCCCGGTCCTCCGGCCGGCGCGCGACGATGCGCTCGTACAGCGCGGTCGCCTCGTCGAGTCGGCCCTGCTGCCGCAGCACGCGCGCCAGGCCGATCTCCGACTCGGGCGCCGTCTCGTTGCGCTGGCGCTCCTGCACGATCGCCTGGAGGTAGGCGGCGTGGGCGCCGTCGAGGTCGCCGCTGCGGAACAGCGCCGCGCCGAGGTTGCGCTGCGCTCGCGCGTTATGCGGCGCTTTGGCGACCGTGTCCCGCCAGATCGAAAGGGACGAGGCGTAATCGAGGTTGCGCACCGCCGTGCCGACACCCAGCGCCACCGTCGCCGCGGTCGCCAGCGCCACGCCGGTGCGCGGCGCGAGGCGCTGCGTCGCGCGCTCGAGCACGCGCCACACGCCCGCGACGACCAGCGCCGCCACCGCCGCCAGCGGCAGATACATCCGATGCTCCATCGCCAGGTCCGCCAGCGGCACCACGCTCGACGTCGGCGCGAGCACCAGGAAGAACGCCGCCCCCATCGTCCCCAGCACCGGCCGATACCGCAGCGCCCACACCGTCACCATCAGCAGCGCGCCGATCGCCAGCCACCCCGGCAGCAACACCGCGATCTCGTCCGTCGCCCGCCAGCCGTAATCCAGTGTCAAGCCCACCGGCCACACCGCCAGGTGCAGGTAATGCAGCATCACCCGCGGCTGGTTGAGCGCGTATTCCACCGCCGAATGCATCGGCACGCCGAACCCCGCCGTGCGCGGCGCCCCGCCGGCCATCTGGCTCAGCGTCCACGCGATCACCGCCATCGCCGCTGCCGCCACCGGCACGTAAAACAGCCACCGCCGCCGCAGCGCCGCCTTGAACGAGCCGGCCAGCACCGCGCGGTCGTACAGCAGCATCACCACCGGCGCGCTCACGATCGTCAGCTTCGACATCGCGCCGAGCACGCAAGCGCCCATCGCCACGAGCAGCCACAGCGCGCCGACGCCGCGCCGCGCGGTGTCGCTGCGCAGCAGCGCGTACAGCGCCAGCAGGTAGAACAGCGCCGCCATGACCTCGGCGCGCTGTATGGTGTAGGTCACCGCCTGCGTGTTCAGCGGGTGCACCAGCCAGAGCAGCGCGATCGCCAGCGCCAGGCCGTCGGCGCGCCGCCGCCAGAGGGCGCGGGTCGCGCTGCGCCGGATCGTGCGCCGCGCCAGGCCGAACAGGATCAGCCCCGCGAGCAGATGCACCAGCACGTTGAAGGCGTGATACGGGCGCGGGTCGAGGCCGTCGCCGGTCAGCGCTTCGCTGAGCGCGTGGTTCGCGGCGAGGCTCAGTTGCACGAGCGGCCGGCTCTGAATGTCGAGCCAGTGCTGCGGGGTGAGACTCTCGCGCAGTTGCGCCGGCTGCTCGACGATGTGCAGTTGATCGTCGAAGACGAACGCGGCGTCGAGACTGGTCAGGTACGCCAGGCCGCCGGCGACGATGAGGATGACCACGCACACGCGCCAGCGCCAGCGGCGCTGCGCTTCCAGCGCGGCGGCGCGTTCGGTGCTGTCGGGGATCGCCGACATGGCAGGGGCAGTGGCGGTGGACTCGCTCACGAGGGGCGCATTGTAATACGGATCGCACGCCAAACCGGGGTGTCACAAATGCTTGCATCTGTGGCATCCGGCAGCGATCGGCGTTCGATGACGACCATCGCGTCGGCCTCGTGGGGGGACACCCGGTTGCTGGTGATCCCCTCACCCGCCTCGTTGGACTTTTGCAGGCGAAGGCTGCGCCACCGGCTCGGCACCCTCTCCCGGGGGGAGAGGGTTTGGGCGCAGGCGTGCTACTCCGGCGCCGTTTCCGCCTCTGTCTCTGTCTCCGTCTCCGGGTCCGCCGGTCGATTGACCGCCGGCTCCTCGTACTCGGCGCCGACGAGCAGGCGGCGGACCTCGTCCTGCAGCGCATGGAACAGCATCGGTCGCGCCTCGGGATTGCGCAGCGTGCCGCCGAGCAGGGCGGTGGTCGCGCCCGCCTGGAGCTCGGCGACCGCGCGGTTGACCATCTCCAGCAGCTCGATGTCCGGCAGCGGCGTGACCGACACCAGCGCGTAGCCCTCGATCGGGCTTTCGGCGCCCTGCCAGATGTCGGCGATGCGCAGCGCCAGCTCGATCTGCGTGCCGCGGTTGGTGTAGTGGAACCGGTCGAACACCACGACACCGTTCTCCACGCGGAACTGCGCTTCGCCCTTGCCTGCCACCTCGCGGTTGAACCAGTTGACGTTCACCAGGTCGTACAGCACCGAGATCAGCGGAATGTTGGCCAGGTCCGACTCGCGCAGCGCCAGCTCGCCGCGCCCGAACGCGCGCGACCAGTTGTGCAGCGGCGTGGTCACCGTCGCGCCACCGTTGATGCGCCCGAGGATCGGCTCCTCCTCCGGGCGCAGCGTGCGCGTGAGCTGTTCGAGATCGAGGTCCTCGAACTCACCCTGCGCGAAGGCGTACCATCCGCCGGCGCGGCTGTCCGCATCCTGTGCGTCGTGCGCCTGCCAGCCCACCCGTCCCCACAGCTCCGTGACACCGCCCACTGTCTCGAAGCGCATCTCGTGCAGCACGTAGCGCGCCTTGTCCGGGTCCAGGTAGGCGGTGGCGTGGCCGGCGCCGATCGGCAGGCCGCGGTAGGTGGCGTCGGTCCGATCGACGCGCAGATCGACGCGCAGCGGCCCGATGGCGCGCCGCTCGTCGGCCGGCGCGAGGTGGAAGAAGTCGATCCCGTCGTCCTCGATCACGGTGT
>JBMCXL010000128.1:0-7889 GCA_048621015.1 Phycisphaeraceae bacterium | reverse complement strand
ACGTCAGGTAGATCGACCCGGGCACCATCAAAAAGCCCAGGAACATCGCCGCGACGATCATCTTCGGCCCGACCGCCTTCGGAAAGGTGTCCGGCACCTGGACCAGGTCGCGGTACTGCTGTACCTCTTTGTCCTCGCGCGTGATCCCCATCAGCTACCCGTTACTTGTGCCGGCGCCGACGCGGTCCGCGTCGGCTCCGGCGGGGTGGTCGGCAGGTCGCGGGCGTCGGCGAACAACGACTGGCCCTGATCGCAGAACGATTGCTGCACCTCCGCGCGCTGCGAGCGCCAGCCCAGCAGCCGCTTGCGCAGCGCCTCGAGGAACGGCTGGTTCACGGTCACCCAGTTGTTCTTCTGGCCGCTGATGCGCGTCAGGTGCACGCCCAGCATGTATGCCCCGACGCGCGCATCGTAAAACGCATACACCTCCATCCGCTGGTTCACGCCCAGGTCGAACGGCGCCGGCGCCACGTCGAACAGCATCGCCAGCGCGCGGTCGTGACGCTCGCCCTGCGCCTCGTCGGTCTCCTCCGGCACCATGCCGATCGCGCCCGGCGTGGCGAGGAACTTGCCCGTGGACGCTTCGCTGTTCTGCTGCATGTAGTCGCGCAGGTAGGCGCACACGCCCAGGACGTGTCGATCGTCGTAGAGGAATGGGAAGGTCAGGCGGATCTCGTCGCCCTCGGGCTGGGGCAGGCTCCACTTGCGTTGGCCGCTGGGCACCGCCGCGCGCGCCGCCATCGTCGCGGGGTAGATCGTGCTCAACAGCACCGTCGCGATCGTGATGAAGATCACCAGCATCACGCTCAGCGACGAGTAGTTCAGGTTCAGCTCGAACAGGTTGAACTGCGTGATGAGCACGCTCAGGATCTGGCCGATGAGATAGCCCGCCACCGCGCCGACGAGGCCGAACACCAGCGACTCGGCGAGGAAGAAGACCATCACGTGCGTCGGGTTCAGGCCGATGGCGTTGTAGATGCTGATCTCGCGCCGGCGCTCCATCACCGCGCCGAGCATGGTGTTGAAGATGATCGTCGCGCCCAGGCCGATGGGGATCGCGACCTTCAGCACGCCGCCGACCTGGGTCGTGCTGCGCGAGGCGATGGCGTATTGGCCCGGATCGATGCGCGAGCCGTCGCCGGCGTCGACCGTCTCGGTCAGGCCCACGCCCGGCAAGCGCACGTGCTGGAAGTCCACCAGCCGCTTGGCATCGTTCCACGCGCGCTGCGCGGCTGAAAGCGCCTCGCCGGCCTCCGCGCCGTCGGCTTCACCCAGCTCCGCGAGCGCCTGATCGGCGCCCTGGTCCACGGTGCGATCGATGTACTTCACGCTCAACGCGCGGTAGGCCGCGCCGTTCATCGCCGCCGCCACCTCCACCGGCACGATCGCCAGGTCAATCGGACGGAACGGCTCGACGCCCGGCATCGACTCCAATGGGCTGCTGGCCGGGTCCAGCGACGCGGTGCCCTGCGCCTCCTGGGTACTCGTCTCCGCCTCCGCCAGGTCCTGGCTGGTCGGAAACTTGAGCGGCAGCAGCGGCGTGTCGCCCAGGTCGGTCATGCGCCGCAGCGGGTCGTCATCCACCAGACCCACCAGCGTCAGCTTCCGCCCCATCAGCCGCACCGTCGGCAGATCGTCCTGATCCTCCAGGTCCTCGGCCGTGTAACCCAGCAGCTCCCCCGCCTGCGCGCTGAGCACGATCTCCCGCGCCTTGTCGCTGGAGAACCATCGCCCCGCCACCAGGGGCATCGATCCGATGAACCCGTCCTCCTGCTGCTCCAGGCCGAGCACCGCCCGGGCGTTGAGCACCGGCTCCAGGGCATTCGGGCGCGGCTCGAGCGGGCGCACCTGCATCGGCAGATAAGCGCCCACACCGCTGCGCTCCTGCACCCACACGCGGCGCACCATCTCGGCATGGTTTTCGAAGTGGGCGCGCAGGTTCTGCATCTGCGTCGCGTCCAGCGGCCCCATGCCCGGGCGCGTGAACACGAAACCGTTGTACGCCGGCGCATCGCCCATGCGCATGCGCACCGGCTCGCTGCTGCGCCCCACGCTCATCACGCTCAGCGACGTGAACGTCACCAGCACCACCGTCGCCGCGGTCAGCGTCGTGCGGATGCGCCGCCGCTTCATGTTGTTCACGCCCACCATGAACGCCACGCCCGCCAGACGCCCGCGCGGCGCGTCCACGCCCTCGGACATCTGCGATTCCTCGATCGCCTGGGTCATCGTCGTGTTGAACCGGCCCACGATGACCGATATGACGAACAGCGCCAGGCCCAGGATGATGAACGCCAGGATCACCACCATCGGCGTGTCGGCGATCTGGAACGCCGGGTGCACCAGCAACAGCAGCAGCGTCAGCAGCGCGAACAGCAGCCCGAACGCGCCGAGTTGCGCGTTCACGCTCGTGAACGGCGTGACCAGCTTCATCAGAAAGAACGCCGCCGGAATGATCAGACCCAGCACCACGACCACCGCCTTGATCAGGTCGTTGATCGTGCCCACCGTCATCGTGTAGCTGCGGAAGCCCAGCCCGCGCGCCTCCTCGGCGCGCACCTGCTGCAGGTCCGGCCGCTCGGCGCGCCGCGCCGCGTCCATCTGCTCCAGCAACGCGCGAACCTTGTCGTTGTACGCCGCGGCCACCTCGTCGGTCACGCCCTTGTCCACCAGCATCGCCAGCCGCGCCTGGTTCAGCAGGTGCATGTCCTGCGCCGGCTGCATCGACAGGTTGCGAAGGCGGCCCACGTCGCTGGCAAACGCCATGCCCTCCGGATCCTCCTCGCTCGCGTTGATCACCGGCATGCCCTGCACGATGAGCTTGAACATCTGCCCCGGCTCGACGAACACCGCCGCCGTGCCATCGCCTGACAGCGGCATCTTCTTCGCCGACCCGCGCGCGGCCACGCCCGCCACGGAATAGTGAACCGGCGCCGAGTTCTGGTGGCCCTTGAGCACCTCGATCTGCGCCGCGGGCATCAGCGTCAACGCCTGGGTCGCCCCGAACAGGTCCACCTTGTCGGCCAGGAACATCACCAGGTTGCGCGTGTGGAAGCCGGTCGTGCGCACGTTCAACGTCGACCTGTGTTTGCGATCGCCCTCGCCAAGGTCCAGCGCCGCGCTCATGCGCCGAAACGCCGCGTCGGCGAAGTCGAACGCCAGCACGCTGCTGTCCTGCCAGCGCCGCGAGCGCAGCGTCACCTGCCCGCTGCTGTCGCTGGTGTGAATGGTGAAGGGCGCGACCTCGCCGTACATCCGCTGATCCGCCATCTCATACTGACCCGGCCATGTCAGCAGCAGCGCCCCGGCCGTCTTCGCCGTCGCCAGCTCGACCGAGAAGTCGTCAAGCGTGTGCAGCGTCAACTGCGTCAGCAGCGTGCGCGATGCGCCCCGGGGCTGGCGCGTCGCCTCCAGGCCCGGCGCATCGACCAGGCGCGGCAGGTATCCCCTGGCGAACTGCATCAACCGATCGAAATTGACGCGGTCGATCGCCTCGGGCGTGTCCTGCGGCGAAAACGCCATCGCCCGGCTGTCCTGCACCGTCGTCAGCGTCAGCGCCGGCCGGGCATACTCATGCGCCACGCGCGAGCCCAGCGCCATGCCCGAAGCCAGATGCGCCTGCCACGGCTGACCGCCGGCGTTCAGCATCGTGTCGGCCAGCCGCGAGGAAAGACCCGCCTCGGCCGTGTATCCCTCGGCCACGCGCAGCGTGTGCTCCGCCAGCCGCTCCACGCGCTGCGCCGCGGTCGGTGCGAGCGCGTCGTTGCCGGACGTCGGCGTCCAGTAACCAAGGGCGAAAAAGCCCAACCGATCCGTGCCGAACGCCAGGTCCAGGCAGAACACCGCTTCCGACGGCAGCGGCGTGTAGCCGCGATCGAACAGCTCGTCATGGTCGGCCCCGGCGATCGACGCATCCAGCGCCCCGCCACGCAGCGCCAGCAGCCGACGCCGCATGGCGAGGTTCCGCATCATGCGCTCGCGCCGCTGCGCCAGCGCCTCGGCGCGCTGCCGCGCCTCCTCCGCCGTCTGCTCGAACAGCGCGGTGAGCCGCTCCCAGTGCTCGGTATCCCGCAGGTCCTCGATGGGCTTGCGCTGGCCGAACCGGCTGAACTGGCGCAGCAGCGGCAGGTAGCGCTCGCCCTCGGACTCCAGCGCCTCGATGCGCCGCTCGTGGTCGGCGATCTCCGCGTCGGTCAGCGCGGGCACGCGCCCATCCGCCTTCGCCTGCCGCGCCTGCTCGATCTGCGCCTCCAGGTGATTGGCGCGGCGCAGCGCGGTGTTGCGCTTCAGCTCCATCACCTCCACGATCGGGTCCTTGACCGTGAACTGCCGTTGACCGATCTGCTCGATCCACGTGCGCAACTGGCGAATGCGCTCAATGCCCGGCCCGCTGCCGTACACCTCGGCGATGAAGCGCTGCTTCGCGAGGTTGCGGTCCAGCTCCTCCAGCTCGCGACGGATCACCGACGGATCGGCGAACGCCGCGAAGTTGAACATCGTCTCGCCGCGCATGCCCGCCGCGTGGCCGTTGATCACGCTGAGCATCACGTTGCGCGCCGGCGGCTGCTCGCGATACCGCTCCAGCAGCCGCAGCAGCAGCACGAGATTCGACCCGCCCTGCGCGCCTGGCGCCAGCTCCGGCACGATCGAGTTGCTGTCGCGGTAGGCCTGGATGTGCACGAGCGAGTCGCGCGTCTCGTCATCCAGCCCCTCGCCGGTGCCGGGGATGAACAGCCAGTCGCTGGCCACCTCGCGGTCGACCCATCGACCGGGCTCGTGCATGACCGACGCATCCAACGGCTCATCCGCATCCAGGCGCTGCCGCCACCGCTCGCCCAGTGCTTCGGCCAGCACGTCGCGCTGCACGTAGAAGCGCGGCACGTCGACCGGCGAAAACGAGAATTTGTGCTGCGCCTCGGCGAACCCGCCGTCCTCGACCCTTTCCGGTCCAAGAAAGACGATCACCTCCGCGCCCAGCTCCACCGCATTGATCCAGTTGCGGCCGCTGTCGAACTCCATCAGCACGACCGCGCCGTCGAGCGATTTGCCCGGCAGATCGCTCGGTCGGCCGCGGTTGATGTAGACCAGCGGCCCCGTGGCGCCCGCTTCCGGCAGGTTGGAGGGATCGACCAGGTTGGGCTGCAACTGGTGCATCGGCAGCCGCCGCGACTCGCCGTCCACGGCCACGCTCAGGTGCGCTTCGCCGGGCTCAAAGACGGTCATCGGGTAGCGCACCTGTCCGTGCTGCCAGAGGCCGGTCAGCGCCTCGGCCGCGCGGCGGTCGGCGTGCATCGCCTCGCGCATCTCCTCGTCGCGGGCTTCGTAAAGCTGGTCCCACGTCAGCGCCGAGATGCCATCACCATCGGCCGCCCGCTGCCGGGCACGCTCGGTCGGCGTCTGCACCACCGCCGCCACGATCGGCAGCGCCACCGCCGCCGCCGCGATCACCGCGCTGACGTAATACACCTGCCGCCGATTCTGCAGCCACGCCACCAGCGCGAACACGGCCGCCAACAGCAGCAGCAGCGTCGTGAACACGGTCGGATCTTCCAGCGTGTAGCGGACCATCCAGAACGAGGCGGCCGTCTCGCTGCCGCCCGTGCCGAGGCGCTGCATGTTCAGCGAAGCCTCGGTCACGCGGTCGCGCGCCGCGTCCGCCTCGGCCAGCGCCTGCTGCGCCGCGGCGAAACGATCCCCGGGGTTCTGCTCGGCGACGACCTGCGCGAAGTGCCGCTCGATCAACTCACCGAGCCGGGCGTTGCCCGGCTGGCCGATCTGTCGGCTCGGAGCGATCTCGAGCAGGCGCTGCAGCGCGGCGAAATCGTCGGCCGGCAACGCCAGCGTGTCCTCGGTCGTGTTCTCGGTCGCGGCCGGGGGCGCGGGCGCTTCCTCGCCCTGGGCGCGCGCCTCGGCGACCGTTCCCAGCAGCGCGGCCACCACCGTCAGCCACGTGGCGCACCGAAGCCATGCATGTGTGCAGCGTCGAACCATGGAGAAACCCTACTCCGGGTTGGAGCCCTCGTGATCGGCGTCCGCGGATGTTTCGGCGGGCGCATCGTCCTGCTTGCGCTCGATGCGGCCGACCTCGATGTTCACGTCCTCGCGGCGCTCGATGCGCTCGATCTGGCCATCACGAATCCACACCACGCGATCGCAGATGTCCAGCATCTTGTGATCGTGCGTGGCGCTGATGACGGTGACGTTCATCTCGCGGCACAACTCCTTGAGCATGTCGATGACATCGGCGCCGGTCTGGAGGTCGAGGTTGGCGGTGGGCTCGTCGGCGAGGACGATGGCGGGCTGGTTGGCCAGGGCGCGGGCGATGGCGACGCGCTGCTGCTGGCCGCCGCTCATGCGCGCGGGCCGGTGCGTCCATCGGTGACCGATGCCGACCTGCTGGAGCAGGTTGTAGGCGCGTTCGCGCGCGTCGTCGGGATCGACGTTCGCGAAGGTCATGGGCATCATGACGTTTTCGAGCGCGGTGAGCATGGGCAGGAGGTTGTAGCTCTGGAAGATGTAGCCGATTTTGCGGCAGCGCAGCCAGGCCAGTTCATAACTGTCGAGGCTGGCGATGTCGACCTCATCGATGAAGACCATGCCCTGGGTGGGCTTGTCCAGGCCGCCGATCATGTTGAAGAGCGTGGACTTGCCCGAGCCGGACGGACCCATGATGGCCATGTATTCGCCGCGGAAGATGTCGATGCTGACCCCGCGCAGCGCCTGGGTCTGCTGGTCGCCGGTCTGGTAGACGCGCCAGATGTCCAGTCCGCGCACGACGATGTCCTGCGTGGCTTCGCGCGGCGGGGTTGTGTGGGTGGCCTGGGTCATGTTATTGCCGATTGTCGATTGCCCATTGCCGATTGTGCGATCCGTTGCCGTCTGCCTTTCTCAATTGGCAATTGGCCATCGGCGATCCCTCTCTACTCCTCCACGCGCAATGCGTCGACCGGCGTCATGCGTGCGGCGACGGCGGCGGGATAGACCGCGCCGATGACGGCCAGGATCATGCCCGCCACGACGGAGCCGGCGACCACCTGAAGCGCTTCAAGCTGGGGGAAATACGACACCCCGAAAGCGCCGAACTGGAGCACCGCCGCCAGCAGCGCCACGAGCACGCCCACGATAATGCCCAGCGCCGCACCGATCACGCCGAGGAACGACGACTCCAGCAGAAACAGCTTCACCACCAGCGCATCGGGCGCGCCGAGGCACTTCATCGTGCCGATCTCGCGGAAGCGCTCGGTCACGCTCATGAGCATGGCGTTGGCGATGCCGACCGCGCAGGTGAGCAGCGCCATGACGATCAGCCAGGTGTTGCTGGTGTCGCCTTCGAGCGTGCGCTGCACGTCCACGCCCGCCGAAGCGAGCAGGCGGCGCAGGTCCGCGGCGCGGCGCTGCATCCCGGTGTCGCCGGCGGCGGCCTGCCGCTCCAGCGTCTGCACGCCGGCGGCCGTGTTGTGATAAAGCTGGGTGTTCAAGCCCGCATAGGTAAAAAACGCGATCGCAAGCACGATCGAGGCCATGGTCACCATCGAGCGCATCATCCGCACGCGCAGGCCGCCGAGCACGAGCGTGAACAGTGTCTTGGTCGGCAGCGCCGACTTCTCGCGCGCCAGCTGCGCGAGCAACTGCTCACCATACTCGGACTGAATCGCGTTGGAGGCCGCAGCCTCAGCCATGGGTGGTTTCCAATGTCGAATGCCGAATGACCAAACGTTTCGGCCCTCTCAACCCCCCTCCCTTGAGGGAGGGGCCAGGGGAGGGTGAGGGCTGGAAGTTCAGCAGCACCTGATCAAACCAGCGCGGCTGGTATTCAAGCGCTCACCCTCCCCCTACCCCTCCCTCAAGGGAGGGGGGTTGAGATTGGCGGCTTGAACATTTGTCATTGG
>JBMCXL010000127.1:0-7907 GCA_048621015.1 Phycisphaeraceae bacterium | reverse complement strand
ACCATCCTGTCCGGCTCGACACCGGGATCGAGGCGCATGCCCGTCATGTGCGCCAGGTGCGGCCCGAAGCGGTGGATGGTTTCCGTCTCGTTTTTCGGCGTGGTGGCCACTGTGGTAATCCTTCAACTGCCCGGCGTGAAACGTGACAAGGTGACAAGGTGAGGGGGTGACAAGGTGTTGTGTTTTCGTTGCTCACCTCGTCACCTTGTCACCCCCTCACCGTGTCACCGCCCACCTGTCCCGCCGTCGTGGTCGGTTTGCGCTGGTAGCCGCGCATCAGTCGGCCCTGTGCCAGGCCGAGCAGCGCCCGTCGACACTTCGGACAGATGCGCTGGTAATGATCAGCGCCTGTTGCACCGTTCATCTCGTACCGATATCCCAACTCCCGCTCGACCGTGATCAGATCGTCCACGTGCAACTGCGACGCGTACGCCTCCCCGCAGCGGGCGCAGTGCGCCTGCTCGCCGTGCTGTCCCGCGTCCTTGTAGAACGACACGCCGAGCTGCGCCGGCCGCTGGAAGATGTGGAAGAACTTGCCGAACGGCAGCCACAGCAGCGTAAAGATCACGGTGATCGCGTGCAGAATCGCCAGGAAGTCGAACGCATAGCCGTGCAGCCATTCGTAGCTGACCCACAGCAGCAGCCCCGTCACGCTGATCGCGAACAGCGCCAGCAGCGGCAGGATGTCCTCGCCGAACTGCTGCACCGCCGCCGCGCCGCGGTCGCGCATGCGCCGGCGCATCGCGAGCATCACGCCGGGGATCACGAGCAGCGACGCCCAGACGAGGCCGTGGAAAAGGAAAAACCCGAGCAGCGAGTGCGTGTGGAACGCGATCGTGGGAAAGCCGAACACGTAGACGCGGTAGCGGTCGAAGTCGCTGCCGATCGTGTCGAAGTGGATCCAGCCGAACACGAGGGGGAACGTGATCGCGGCGGCGATGACACAGCCCCACATGATGAGCCAGTGCGCCCCCCAGCGCATCCTGCCGCGCCGCCAGATGAAGTCGTTGAGCGCGAAGCCGCGCACCAGGCGCTGCAGCCAGACGACGAGGTTGCGCCCCAGCCAGCGCGGGTCGAGGAACACCTGCCAGCCGCGCCGGAAATAGAGCGCCGTCGGCGGCCGCTGGAGCCACATGGCATAGCGATAGGTGATGCCGAACGCGGCGAACAGCGAGGCGAACGTGTACGCCACCAGCGCCGCGTCGAAATGCGCCAGGTTGCGCGAGCCCACGAGGATGAGCATCACGAGAACCACAGTGACCAGCAGCCCCCACCCGATCGCCCGAACCACCTCGCGCCTCATGGGCCGGCCTCCGCGCTGGTTGGTCGAACCGCGCCGCCATGCAGCGGCGCACCGCCCGACTGTTGGACCGCATCATGCAGCCTACGCCGCCATGGATCAAGAGGTGAGCGAAAAACGAACATCAGCCGCGCCAGGTGCGCGCCCCACAACGCCAGGCCGATCACTTCCAGCGTGCCGCTGATCCCCACCACCCCAAAGAACCACGAATGCCAGTCCGTCAGCGTCTGCGTGCTCACGCGCAGCAGGCAGCCGACGTTGATCAGCACGAACGGCCCCCACAGCGCCGGCAGCGCGCGCGGGTCGCGGCCGGTCAACGTCGGCACGACCTTCGCCGACACGCCCACGATCATCAGCGAGATGAAGCCCACCGTGATCGCATGCCGGCCCGCGCCGTAATACGCATGACTGAACGCGATGCCGCTCGCCCACTGGTACACCGGCAGCAGCAGCAGCATCGCCAGCGAGACGAAAAGCCACCCGTACGCCACGCGCACGAACTTCGCGCTGCGGTCGCGCGTCGGCAGCGGCCGCCACAACCGCCACGGCAGCGCCACCAGCAGCGCCCCCGCCGCGATCAGCGCCCACGCCACCAGCAACCCGCCCGCCAGCGCGTGCATCCCCGTCCAGCGATAGGCGATGAACACCACGATCTCCCCGACAATCCCCACGCTCAGCAGCGCCAGCGCCACCCAGCCGCGCCGCTCACCGAGGCGCGGCACGCCGAACATCGCCGGCAGCATCCGGATGGAAACGCCCAGGATCATCAGCAGCGCCAAACCGTGAATCTGCATGTCGCGCAGCGGCGCCTGGTACGTGGCGACCTGCCACAGCAGCGCGTCGCGGCTCGTTGCCGTCATCGTCGCCCAGGTGTGCCAGAGGCTCACGGCCGCCTGGATGACAAACCAGCCCAATGCCGCGAGCACGAACGCGATGTAAGGCTCCAGCCGCGCGTCGCTGCGCGCAAAGGCCGTGGCCAGAATCGCGACCACCGTGACGATCGCCGCCAGCTCCACCGCGCCGCCGATCATCGCGACGGGCGCCGCCCACGGTGCGCCGGCCGCGGCCATCGCGACGGTGCGCACCGCCAGGCCGATCACCATCGCGACGAAGCTCGCCAGCGCCCACCGCGGCGCCGGTAGCGCGACGCGCCACATGCGCGGCAACGCCTGAAGCGCAAAGCCCATGATGAACAGGCCCACCCAGCCGAAGATCTGCGCGTGGCCGTGGGCGTTGACCTCGTGAATCGTCGCGGCATGGAAGTCGCCCGTCAGACCGATGCGCCACAACAGCCACGCGCCCCAGACGGCGCCGGCGGTGAGCACCACGGCGATGCCGCCGAGGAAGTAGCGCCGGTAGATCGCCTGCGCGGGCCCGGCGGGATGCGCCGCGGCAGGATGCGCGGGATGGGTGGCGCCCTGCACGACGGCGTGGCGCAGCTCGTCCAGGAGCGCGCGAGGGTCGATGCCGTGGGCGCGGGCGAAGGATGCCAGCGTCTCGCCCGACCCGTGCGCGCCGCCGCGCGGGCCATAGCGCTCGAGCACCGCGCGCGCCTGCGGATAGCGCCCCAGCAGCTCCGGGATCAACGTATCGGGCGTCAGGCTGAACGGCGCGGACGCGGAACTCGCCACGGATCATTCCTTAAACGGATGAAACATCACCGAGACACCGAGAGCATCGAGCAACCGGAAGCGCATCGATGAAAATACATCCATGAAAACGCATCCACGCAAAGCATCGGCGGCGCCCGGTGATTCCTTTCGGCCGGTCACCGTCACGTCTCGCCACGGTCGAACGATCGGCCGCGCTGCTCGTCAAGGTCGGCGGTGTGGCGGGTGAGCTCGGCGAGCTGGGCGTCGGTGGCGCGGGCCTGCACGTCGGCGAACAGGGTGCGCTCCTCCCAGCGAATGTGATCGCGCAGCGCTTCACCGAGCTGCCGGCACCAGTCCGCGCCGGGGTCGACCCGTCGGCGGCGCTGACTGCCCTGCTCGGCAAGCGTGCGCAGCTTCTGGTGTTCGTCGTGCAGGCTCGCCAGTTCGTCGTCGGTCAGCAGCGTCGGCAGCAGTCGCTCCTCATCCTCGAAGTGCGGCTCGATCTCGCGACGCCACGCCTCAAGAAAATCCGCCAGCGCCGCGCGACGCTCGACCGGCCCGGCGTCGGCGGCGCGGACCAGGTGCTGGGCCTGCACCAGGCCGGCGTAATGATCGCGCGACAGCGGCTGCAGGCTCTCGTGGCGCTTCAGGGGCGGGTGCTTGTGGGTCATCATGTAACATTCCTTCCCGGTGTCGCATTGGTCTTGCGTGGTCTTGCGCTGGAGGCGCGGGTGCGCGTTCAGGTCGCGCCGCCTTCGACGGTCACATCACAGAGCGGCGCGCTTTCGCCGGGCCGGGCGAGCATGTCGGCGATCGTGCTGCTGGAGAACGCCTCCTCGACCATGGCCAGCGCATCGTCCAGCCGGCGATGCAGCGGACAGAGCTGGGTCCCGTGGGACTCGAGCCCGAGCGGGCAGCGGCGGATACGCTGGATGGGATCGACAGCATTGACGACCTCGAGCACGGAGATCTCCGCCGGCCCGCGGACGAGGGTGAACCCCCCATGCAGGCCGCGCTGCGACTGGACCAGGCCCGCCCGGCCGAGCTGCTGGAGGACCTTGGACAGGTAGCCGCGCGGCACGCGGGTGCGCTCGGCGATCTGCTCGGTGGTGCGGGGCGAGTCGGGATCGACAGCGAGAAAGACCACGGCACGGAGGGCGTATTCGACGGTCTGGGAGATCATGAGGCGGGGCTCCAGGGGCAGGACGCAGGCGGGGCAGACTCAAGCCCGCCAGCCGCGGGCACGCCAGACCCGCTGGCCGCGAGCCGTGAGCTGCTTGGCGGACGTCTCAGCCTTGTGCATAATCTAGCCCGCCGCCGATTTGACGTCAACTGTATATACAGGTTTAATTATCCGCTATACTACTGAAAACCGCCGCCGCTCAACGGAGGCCCCGCCATGCCCGTTTCCCTCAACCAGTCGCCCGACCACGGCTTCGACGCCCCCATGGGCCTGCTCAGCGATTGCCACCGCCGGATCGAGCGCTTCCTCGCCGCCCAGCTCGAGGTCGTCCGCACGGGCCGCGGCGAGCCGCTGGACGCCCGCCAGCGCGAGGCGCTCGAGAAGTCGCTGCGCTACTTCAAGAACGCCGCCCCCTGGCACACCGCCGACGAGGAGGACAGCCTCTTCCCCCGTCTGCGCCAGTCCTCCGATCCCCAGGTGCAGGCGGCGCTGGCGCAGATGGATCGGCTGGAAGCCGACCATCGTGTCGCCGACGCGCTGCATCGCGAGACCGAGCAGTTGCTGCAGCGCTGGCTCGATGACGACCGCCTGCCGAGCGATGACGTGCAGCGGCTGCTCGATCGGCTCGAAACGCTGCAGGGCATGTACCGCGAGCACATCGCGCTGGAGGACAACGTGCTCTTTCCGCTGGCGACCCAGGTCCTGCCGGCCGACCAGGTCAACGCGATGGGCCGCGAGATGGCCGCCCGCCGCGGCGTCGATGCCGACCGCCCGGAGCCGCGCTGCAAGCACGCGCGGCAGAAGCGCGAGGCGGACGCGGACTAGCGGCCCGTTCAAGTGTTGCGCCCGGCGTCGGAGGTTGGGACTGACGCTGAAGGCCGTGCCCCAGAGGAAGCGTCGAAGCTGGTCCGCGTTGCACTACGATCGCGCACGCGATCGTCCACTCCCCTCCCTCGCAGCTCACCTCCCCACACTTTTCCCGGCGCCGGCGCAGCCGGCGCGTGCCCCCTCTCCCTTTGGGAGAGGGCTGGGGTGAGGGGATCGACAGCGACCATGGACTGCTGCACCGCGAGGCGGACGCCCGGCCGATGGTGATTCCCTCACCCGCCTCGTTGGACGCTGCCGTGCGAATGTTGCGCCACCTGCTCGGCACCCTCTCCCGGGGGGAGAGGGTTTCGCAATGCCTGCGCAAAAGTGTCGGGAGGTGAGCTTGAGGGAGGGGAGTTGAGAACGGGAAACACACGCTGCGTGACTGCTTCACAACGCACCAGCGACCCCGCGGAAGGCTCGCGGACTCGCCATCCGCGGGCTTGGGGAGCGCGGTGACCCACCACCCACGTGCCCGCGCCCGGACAGTGGCGGCAATCGGCCGACTCACGCACAATATGCAGCTTCCAGTCCCGCCCTGTCACGGAAACGCCAAGGATCTGCGATGACCGACGAAACCAGACCGTCCGCCATCGAGGCCATTGGCCAGACGCCGCTGATCGAGCTGAACCGCTTCGTGCGCCGCGCGAACCTGGACGGCCGCATCCTCGCCAAGCTGGAGTTCTACGCGCCCGGCGCATCCAAGAAGGATCGCATCGCGCGGCAGATCATCGAGGACGCCGAGGACGCCGGCGAATTGCAGCCCGGTCAGACCGTGGTCGAGCTGACCAGCGGCAACACCGGCACGGGGCTGGCGATCGTCTGCGCGATCAAGGGCCATCCGTTCGTGGCCGTCATGTCGCGCGGCAACTCCGAGGAGCGCGCCCGCATGATGCGCGCACTCGGCGCGGAGGTGGTGCTGGTCGACCAGGCCCCCGGCTCATGTCACGGCCACGTCTCCGGCGAAGACCTTCAGCGCGTGGAAGACGAAGCACATCGCCTCGTCAACGAGCGCCAAGCCTTCCGCGCCGACCAGTTCCACCACCGGGGCAACTTCCGCGCCCACTACCTGCACACCGGCCCTGAAATATGGCACCAGAGCGGCGGCGCGATCACCGCCTTCTGCGACTTCGCCGGCACTGGCGGCACGCTTGCCGGATGCGCCGCCGCGCTGAAGGAGCGAAACGCGTCGATCCAGTGTTACGCCGTGGAACCCGAGGGCGCCGCCGTGCTGCAGGGCCACCCCGTCAGCAACGCCAGCCACCGCATCCAGGGCGGCGGCTACGCGATGACCGACCTGCCGCTGCTCGAATGCACCCGTGTCGACGGCTATCTCACTGTGACCGACGACGAGGCCACCGAGGCCGCGCGCCGCCTGGCGCGCGAGGAAGGCATCTTCGCCGGCTACTCCGCGGGCGCCAACGTCGCCGCGGCGGCGCAACTGCTGCGCGGCCCGTGCCGGGGCGGCACCATCGCCGTGCTGATGGGCGACAGCGGACTCAAGTACATGAGCACCGACCTGTGGCCGTAAGGCCGAAGAAACGCCAACCCAAGCCCGGGCAGAGCGACTGAAAGCAGCGCCGGCCGGGTGTGGTGCGCACGAGCACCTTGCGTCATCCTCACGCGCATCAGCGTTCATGGTTGCCGAGCGCTTCACCCTCCCCTGACCCCTCCCTCAAGGGAGGGGGGTTGAGAGCGGACCCGCGGCGCACTCAATCTCAATCAAGAAACAACATCCGCGTTCATTTGCGGTCCTGCGCGGCACTCACTGACCAACCGCGCAACAGAAACCCCGGGCGGCGCTCCCACTTCTGGAGCCGGTCGCGCAGCCCGGGGCTGGTTCGGTGGCATCGGTGTGTCAGATGTTTCAGGCGTCGTCTTCGCCGGCCGCGTCGTCGCCCGCATCTTCGGTCGCTTCCGCCTCGTCGCCGCCGTTGGGCGTCTGGCCGTCCTCGTCGCACGGCTCGTCGAGGTTCACGACCTCCGCCGGCTCCTGGTCGGCGAGGATCGCGTCGAAGTCGAACATCTCATCCTTGATCGTGTCGAAGCGCCGGCCGTCGGTGGCGTCGGAGAGGTGCAGGGTCAACTCGGCATCGTTGTCGAGGGCATGGAAGGCCGCCCGCTGCGGAATGCGCGCGGACGCGTCCGTGCCGACGCCCTCCTGCTCGACGGTGCCGTAGTCCTCCAAAAGGGCAACAATCGCGCTGCGGCCCTGCTCGTCGGTGAGATCGACGCGCACGGGCAGCGCGGTCTCGGGGTGCAGCAGCATGCGCACGTTCACGCCCGGCGGCTCGATCAGGTAGTGCCCGCGCAGCTCTTCCACCGGCGGCGCCATGTCCGCCAGCGATTCGTCCAGCGGCAGCAACCCGAGCAGGTACGGCACCGCGCGCGGGTTCACCGGCAGCGGCAACTGCTCCACGCACGGCTTGCCGACGTTCTCGTGCGCGCCGACGTAGGCCGTGCCGCTGTCACGCAGATCGAACATCCAGTAGCGCTCGGCGTTCGCTCCGGCCCACAGCTTCGCGTCGCCGAGCTTGCCCACCGTCAGCGTCACGCGCTCCGGCTGCATGAACACGAACAGACCTTCGCCCTGCTCGTAATGACGCTCGCCTTCCTCGTCGGTCCAGCGCATGGCGACAACCGTGCTGGCGCGCAGCCGATCGAGCTTCTCGACGTTGGCGTTGTAGCGCTGCGCCAGTTCCTCGTAGCTGGGCAGGTCCTCCGCTTCGGTCTGCACCGGCTCGGGCAGGTACGGCGTGGGGTTCGCCGAGCGCTGCTCGGTGGCGCAGCCGACCAGCGCGGCCGACAGCACGAGGGCGATCGTCAGAAGCAGCGCGCGGCCGAGGGCGCGACGCGCAACGGTGAGAGGGGGGCAATGGTGCAACATGGTTCGCCGTTTTCTCCAGAATGAAGAAGGTAGATTGAAAAGCATAGATTGAAAAGCAGTCTGCGAAGCGGCCAGTCC
>JBMCXL010000126.1:0-7929 GCA_048621015.1 Phycisphaeraceae bacterium | reverse complement strand
CCAGCATCTGGTACGGCAGCCACGGACCCACACCCGCCGTGATGAACGCCGACAGTACCGTGTGATACGCAGCCGCGTCGACGTTCTCCGTGCGATGCACGATCAACGGATTGTTGCCGCCCATTTCCAGCGCCACGATCTTCCCCGGCTGACCGGCCAGCGCGCGGTTGATCGCACGGCCCGCGGCGAAGCTGCCGGTGAACAGCAGACCGTCGAGCTGCGGATGCGCCACGACATGCTGTCCCGTCGCGCGGCCGCCCTGCACGAGGTTGATCACACCCGCCGGCAAACCCGCGCGCCGCCACAATTCCATCATCCGCGCACCGACACTCGGCGCCTGTTCGCTCGGCTTGAAGACGATCGTATTGCCCGCCAGCAGCGCGGGCATGATGTGGCCGTTGGGCAGGTGCCCGGGCAGGTTGAACGGGCCGAACACGGCCAGCACGCCGTGCGGCTTGTAACGCGTGTAACCATGTCCGTCTTTCATATCGATCCGCATCGGCGCGCGCCGCTCGCGATGCGCCGCGATGGACGTCGGCGCCTTGCCGAGCATCGCGTCCACCTCGGTGCGCGCTTCCCAGATCGGCTTGCCGGTCTCGGTGCTGATCGTTTCGGCGAACGTTTCATAATCACCGCGCAACTGCTCGGCGAACGCCTCGATACATGCGCTGCGCTGCTCCAGTGTCGTGTCCGCCCACGCCTCGAACGCACCCCGCGCCGCCTTGAAGGCCGCGTCCACCTCGTCCGCGCCGGCGGCGCGGCCGCTCCAGCAGACATCGCCCGTGACCGGGTCGCGCGATTCGAGCAGCGCGCCAGAGCCTTCGCGCCATTGATCATGGATGCAGTGTGTGCTCATGCTGGCTCGCGTGTCTCGGCGTATGTCCTTCTTGTGTCAGTCTCCTGTGGCCGCAGCGGCGCATAGCGCACCGTATCGCCCGGCACGACCTCGAGCAGTTCGGCGGCGGCGCGCTCCACCTGCAATCCCTTGCGTGGTGACAGGTGCAGCTTCGCCTGGCAGGCACGAAACGCTCGGCGGGTGTTGCTCACGATATAGCTCGGACCTTCCCCGACCGCGTCCACCACCTCGGCGACGATCGCCAGCCGACTGTCGCGCAGCGTGCGGATCTGATCGCGCTCGCAGCGCACGATCGGGCCTGCTTCGAAGATGTCGACCATGTTGCCGAAGGTGAAGCCCTCCGCTTCGAGGATGCGCAGCGCCGGGGCGGTCTCGTCATGCACGTTCCCGATCACCGCCTGCGCCTCGGCCGGCAACAGCGGAACGTAGATCGGGTGGCGCGGCATCAGATCGCCGATGAACTCCTTGTTGACGATGCTGAGGTAGTCGGCCTTGGGCAATTCGAGATTGAAAAAGTGCTTGCCCAGCGCGTCCCAGAACGGGCTGCGTCCGCGGTCGTCGATGACGCCGCGCATCTCGGCGATCACCACGGAATCGAACAGCGCCGGCCGGTCGGCCATGAACAGGAAGCGCACCAGCGACAGGGCGCGCCCGTTCCCCGAGCGCCGGTAATCGGGATGCAGGAACAGGCTGCCAATCTCGCACGGGCCGTCGTGCTCGGTGACGAGGTTCAGCGTCTGGATCTCCTTGCGCACGCCGAGCATCTTCGACTCGTGCACGACAGTCTCCAGGCGATACGCGTAAAAAGGCTCGAAGCCGCCGACCTTGGACACGACGCCGCTGGTGCCGACGACGCGGTCGGCGTTCGTGTCCTCCATGACCAGCAGGTACGCTTCGCCGTGCGGTTTCTCGTCGGCGGTCTTGGCGAAGCCGCGCTCCGAGTCGCGCACGCGCCGCTCGAGCAGCGCGCGGTCGCGCGGCAGCGTGGTCAGCCCGAAGCTGGTGAGATGGGCCAGCTCCAGCAGCTGCGGCACATCGTCCATTGTGACGGGGCGAATGACCAGCAAGCGGTTTCCTTTCACATTTCGGCAGCCATCGCGGAGAGCGTGCGCTCGAGGACGGCGCACGCGTCGTCGATCTGCGCATCGGTGATCGCGCCGATCGGCGGCAGCAGGCGGATGCGCACCGGATCGGCACCGGTGAAGAACGCGATAACGCCGGCATCAAACAGCGCATGAAGAAAACGTCTGGCGGTGTCGCGACCGCCATCGAATATCTGGAAGGCGATCATGCCGCCGAGGCCGTGTGGATCGTGCAGCGCGTCGGGGTGGCGCTCGGCGATGGCGCGCAGGTGATCCATGACGCGGTGATGGATCTGCGCGTTACGGCCGGCTTCGCCGAACGCATCGGCGGCGAGTCGATCAAGCGTGACTTCGGCGGCGGCGATTGCGCTGGTCGCGGCGGTGAACGTCTGGCTCACCAGGCCGGCGGGCGGCACGTAGGTGTCGGTGAAGAGCGTGGCGCAGGTCTGGGTGATCTTGCCGATGGTGACGATGTCCACGTGCGCATCGAGGCCGAAGTGCTGAAACGCGAAGGGGCGCGTCGTGCGGCCGAAGGTCTGCACCTCGTCAACCAGCACGGCAACGCCATGCGCTTCGAGCACCTCGATCAATGCGTGGAAGAAGGCAGCATCGCCGACGTTGAACCCCCCTTCACCCTGCACCAGCTCCATGCACATCGCGACGTGCTTGCCCGGATAGCGCGCCAGGTGACGGCGCAGCGCGGCGACGGCGCGCTCGGTGCTGCCGGCCGGGTCGCGAAAATCGAAAAACGGCACGTAATCCACCGCCACCGTCGTCGGCAGGCCAGCGCGGTACGCCGGCCGATCGGTCACCTGCGCCAGCGCGAGCGTGCGGCCCATGAAGCAGTGGTCGAACGCGAGCAACCGGTCGGCGGGCCGGTGCTTGTGAAACGCCAGCTTCAGCGCGTTCTCATTGGCCATCGCGCCGCTGCTGGTGAGGAAGCAGTGGTTCAGCGGGGCACCGCTTTCCCGCGCCAGCGCCACAAAGCGTTCCGCGAGATGCGCCGAGTCGGCGTGCTGCATGAGGTTGCCCTGCATGACCGTGTCGCGCAGGGCGGCATCGAGACAGGCGGCGACGATGGTCTCGTCACTGTGGCCAAGGCCGTGTACGCCGATGCCGGTGATGAGGTCGTACTTGACGCTGCCATCGGCCAGCTCGACGAGGGCGCCGCGGCCGAGTCCGCTGGCGAGGTAGGGATAGAACAGCGGGCCGCCGCGCGTCTGGCTGAAGGCGTCGAGCTGCGCTTCGTATGCCGCACGCAGGCCGGGCTCGGCGGGGCGCGCCCCTTCCAGCGCCGCCTGGTGCTCGCGCAGCGCAGCGAGAAGGGCGCGCTTCGCCTGCGCGACGCGTGGATCGTGCATCAGCCGGTCGGCGTGCGTTTGGCTCATAACCGGACCCGTTCGCAGAAAGTGCCGCCACTCCACTTGATTCTATCGGGGCGACGCTACACGGTCCGGGCGCCTATGATGAAAGCGCCAAACCCCTCGACTTGACGGACCCCGCCCATGCGCCTGTTTCAACGACTCTGGCCGCGCCACGACGACGCTGAAACCACCGGACAACCGCTCGGCAACGGTCAGCCGAAGGGGATCGAAGGCCGCACGCACGCCATCGGCGGCGAACTGCTCGGCCGCGCGCGGGCGCACGAACGATCGATCGCCAGCGCCGGATTCTGGCGCGACCGGGTTATCGACTGGGCGATGCGCGATCCGGCGTTCAAGACCCAGCTTTTCCGGTTCGTGGACGTCTATCCGATGCTGGCGACGGCCGAGCAGGTGCACGATTATCTGCTGGACTATCTCTCGCAGCCGGGCATCACGCCGCCGCGCGGGCTCGGTCTGGGGCTGCGCGCCGGGGGGCACTGGCGGGGCGCGCTGGCGCGCGTGGTCGCGTCACAGGTGCAGGCGATGGGCGAGCGGTTCATCGCGGGGCGCCATGCGGAGGATGCACTGCCCACGCTCCGGCAGCGCTGGGACGAGTCGATCGGTTTCAGCGTCGATCTGCTCGGGGAGGCATGTGTCAGCCAGGCGGAGGCGGAGGCGTATCAGCAGCGGTATCTCGACCTGATTCACGCGCTGCCGGAAACGGTGCGGCAGTGGCCGGCCCACGCCACGCTGGAGCGCGATCATCTCGGGCCGATCCCGCGCTGCAACGTGTCGGTGAAGATCAGCTCGCTGCATGCACACATCGATCCGGCCGATTTCGAGGGATCGATTGATCATCTCGCGGCGATGCTCACCCCCATTCTCGAAGCCGCGGCGCAGCGGGACGTGTTCATCAACTTCGACATGGAGCAATACGTGCTGAAAGATCTGACGCTGGCGCTGTTCAAGCGTTGCTGCGAGCGGGTGGACTTCCCCGCTGGTCTGGCGATGCAGGCGTACCTGCGCAGCGGGGATGACGATGCGCGGGACATTGCCGAGTGGGCGCGGGCGACGGGGCGGCGCGTGACGGTGCGGCTGGTCAAGGGCGCGTACTGGGACTACGAGACGATTCACGCGGAGCAGAAAGGCTGGCCCGTGCCGGTTTGGCCGCGCAAGCGGGAGACCGATGCATGTTTTGAGCGGATGACGCGCACGCTGCTGGAGGCGACGTCGCGCTCGGTGGAGGATGGTGGCGTGACGCTGGCGGTGGGCTCGCACAATGCGCGCTCGATCGCGCATGCGCTGGCGCATGCGGAGCGACTGGAGCTGCCGGGCGGCGCGCTGGAAGTGCAGATGCTCTACGGGATGGCGGAGCCGCTCAAGCGCGCGGTGATGGAGCGCGGGCTGCGCTTGCGCGAATATGTGCCGGTGGGCGAGATGATCCCAGGCATGGCGTACCTGGTGCGCCGGCTGCTGGAGAACACGTCGAACGAGTCGTGGCTGAAGGCGGGGTTCGCGGAGGATGTCTCGGAGGATGAACTGCTCGCGTCGCCGCACGAGGACGGCGAGGCGGTGCCGGCGACGTCGGTGCGCGTGCACGGTTGGCAGCCGGAGCGGCATGAGCTGGCGCCGGCGGTGGAAGGTGTGGGCGACGGGCGGCCGTTCCTGAACGAGCCGGGACGCGACTTTTCCGACGCGGCGCAGCGCGAGGCGTTCGCCAAGGCGATCGGCGCGGCGCGCGTGCCGGCGGTCGATCAGAGCGCGACGCCGGAAGATGCGCAGCGCGTGGTGGGCGAAGCGCAGGCGGGGTTTGCGGCGTGGCGCGACAGGGATCCGGTGGAGCGCGCCGCGATCATCAGCCGCGCGGCCGCGCTCATGCGCGAGCGGCGCGACGAGCTGGCGGGCATTGTCATCCGCGAGAACGGCAAGAACTGGCGCGACGCGGACGCGGACGTGTGCGAGGCGATCGACTTCTGCGAGTATTACGCGCGGCGGTCGGTGGCGTTGTTTCAGCCGAAGCGACTCGGTAAGTTTGTCGGTGAGCATGACGACCAGTGGCACCAGCCGCGCGGCGTGGCGGCGGTGATCTCGCCGTGGAATTTTCCGTTGGCGATCTGCTGCGGGATGACGTCGGCGGCATTGGTGTGCGGCAACAGCGCGGTGGTGAAGCCGGCGGAGCAGACGCCGGGGATCGCATCGCTCATGTGCGAGCTGATGTGGCAGGCGGGAGTGCCGCGCGAGGCGCTGCATTTTCTTCCCGGGCAGGGTGAGACGGTGGGCGCGGCGCTGGTGCGCGATCCGCGCGTGGCCATCATCTGCTTCACGGGGTCGAAGGGGGTGGGGCTGGACATTCTCGAGGCCGCGGGGCGCACGCCGGACGAGCAGCCGTTCGTGAAGAAGGTGGTCTGCGAGATGGGCGGGAAGAACGCGATCATCGTGGACGAAGCGGCGGACCTGGACGAGGCGGTGGTCGCGGTGCGCGACTCGGCGTTCGGCTTCGCGGGGCAGAAGTGCTCGGCGTGCAGCCGGGCGATCGTGGTGGGTGAAGTGTACGAGACGTTCGTGCGACGGTTGATCGAGGCGACGCGGGCGCTGGTGGTGGGCGATCCGCTGGAGCCGGCGACGGACGTGGGGCCGGTGATTGATGAAGAGGCGGCGGCGAAGATTCGGCGTTACATCGAGATTGGCAAGGAGGAGGGTGAATTGGCGCTGGCGATGGAGGGGAGTGACCCCGCGAAAGGCTCGCGGACTCGCCATTCGCGGACTTTGGGTGATGGTGATGGTGGTGCGGTGAATGGTAAGCCGATGATCGGGCCGCATGTGTTTACGGGGATTGAAGCGCATCATCGGTTGGCACAGGAGGAAGTGTTCGGGCCGGTGCTGGCGGTGATGCGCGCGACGGATTTTGATGACGCGCTGCGCATCGCGAACGGGACGGCGTACAAGTTGACGGGCGGTGTGTTCAGTCGGCGGCCGGCGCACCTGGCGCAGGCGAAGCGTGCCTTTCGCGTGGGCAATCTTTACCTGAACCGCGGGATCACGGGCTCGCTGGTCGGGCGGCAACCGTTCGGCGGGTTCGGGATGTCGGGCGTGGGGTCGAAATCGGGCGGCGATGAGTACCTGCTCCAGTTCGTGGAGCCGCGCAGCTGCGCGGAGAACACGATGCGGCGCGGGTTTGCGCCGGAGGAGTGAGTTGGGGGTATGATGGTGTTTTTCGCGCGGCGATCCGGACCTTCGCTGCGCTCAGGTCCGGCTTGAATTGAGTGGACGCGATGATTGCACGAGTGGACGGCACATTGGAACGGTTGGAAGCGGATCACGCGCAGGTCACGCTACCGGGTGGGGTGACGCTGGAGGTATTGCTGCCGGCGTTCACGGTCGCGCGGCTGCACGGCAGCGAAGGCGAGGCGGTGACGCTGCATACGATCCTGTTCATCGAGTCGCAGGCGCAGGGCGCGATGATGATGCCGCGGCTGGCGGGGTTTCTGAGCGAGCAGGATCGGACGTTCTACCAGCTTTTCGTCACGTGCAAGGGCATCGGCTACCGCCGCGCGCTGCGCGCGATGACGCTGAGCAGCGGGCGCATTGCGACCGCCATCGCGGAGCGCGACATTGCCACGCTTCAGAGCCTGCCGGAGGTGGGCAAGCGCACAGCCGAGACGATCGCGGCGACGCTGCACGACAAGGTGGACGGGTTCGCGGACATGGATGGCGAGCCGACGACGGTGCAACCAACGGACAAGGCCGGCCGCGCGGCGACGGCGACAAGCGGCGGTGGTGGGCGCGGTCAACTCCGGCGCGCCGTGCTGGACGTGCTGGTGCAACTGGGCGAGAACCGCGCCGATGCGATGAGCTGGATCGACCGGGCGCTGTCGCAGGACGAGCCGCCGACCGATGAGGAAAGCCTGATCGCGGAGGTGTACCGGATCAAGGCGGGGGCTTAGAAATGTCGAATGACCAATGACCAAGCGTTTCAACCCTCTCAACCCCCCTCCCTTGAGGGAGGGGCCGGGGGAGGGTGAGCGCTGGAAGTTCAGCGGCGCTTCATAAAACCTGCGCGGCTGGTATTCAAGCCCTCACCCCCACCCTGCCTCCCCCTCAAGGGGGAGGGGTTGAAATCGGCGGCTCGGTCACCGTGGCATTGGGTATTGGAACATTCCTTCGACATTCATGCATGTGACATTCGACATGCTCACTCAATCCCCTGCGCCGCGAGCCAGCGCTCCGCGTCGATGGCGGCGCGGCAGCCCATGCCAGCGGCGGTGACGGCCTGGCGGTAGACCTGGTCGGCGACGTCGCCGGCGGCAAACACGCCATCCACGCTGGTGTAGGACGTGAACCCGTCGCGCAGGCAGACGTAGCCCTTCTCGTCGGTCTCGAGCTGGTCGTTGAGGAACTCGGTAATGGGCGTGTGGCCGATGGCCAGGAACAAGCCGCCGACTTTCATCTCGCGCTCCTCACCGGTCTGGGTGTCCTTCACGCGCAGACCCGTGATCTTCTCGTCGCCGAGCACGTCGGTGACGGTGGTGTTCCAGACGAACTCGATCTTGTCGTTGTGCAGGGCGCGGTCCTGCATGATCTTGGACGCGCGCAGCTTGTCGCGGCGGTGGATGACGTAGACCTTGGA
>JBMCXL010000125.1:0-8036 GCA_048621015.1 Phycisphaeraceae bacterium | reverse complement strand
CCACACAGCCGGCCGGTTGGTTCGTCGGGAGGGGAGGGTAGCGTGTCGCCATGAGCATGTGGACGCCGGTCAACGCGCTGGTCGTGGCGCTGGCGCTGCTCTGGACGGGCGCGGCGGTGCGGGTGTGGCAAGCGCCGCCGACGCACGCGGCACGGGACGGCGTGGCGCTGGAGTATCGGCTCGATGTGAACGCCGCCGACGCCGCGACGCTGCAGTTGCTGCCGGGCATCGGGCCGGGCCTTGCGGCGCGCGTGGTCGAGCGGCGTGAGCGCGAGGGGGCGTTTGCGACGGCGGCGGACCTGCAGCGCGTCAGTCAGGTTGGGCCGGTGACGGTGCAGGCGTTGGAGCCTTGGGTTCGATTTGGTCCGGCGGAGCGGTGACGGGCGCGAGCCGGCTCGTCCGCCGGCGCTGTTCAGCGCCGCGCATCGCGGATATGCTCAACGCGTGAGGTCCATGGATCAACAGCAGCAGCGCATCCTGCGTCAGCACGTGAAGACCGACGCGCTGCTCGGTCTGGAGCAGGTGCCGATGGGCGGTGGTTCCGTTCGGCGACGGCCAGAGCAGCGCACGACCGAACCGGCGGCGCCCGCACCCACCGCGGCGCCGGGCGCGGCGGCGCGCGTCGATGTGCCCGACGATGCGCCGCTCGATGGGCAAACGAAGCGCCAGCTTCTGCAACAGATGGACGAGCAGGAAGTGCGCGGCTGCACCAAGTGCGAGCTCTGTCACGGGCGCACCCAGACCGTGTTCGGCGAGGGCGACCCCGACGCGGCGATCATGTTCGTCGGCGAAGGGCCGGGCCAGAACGAGGACGAGCAGGGGCGGCCGTTCGTGGGGCGCGCCGGTGAATTGCTGACGAAAATGATCGAGGCGATGGGCTATGCGCGCGAGGACGTGTTCATCGCCAACGTGGTCAAGTGCCGGCCGCCGAACAACCGCACGCCGACGCCGGCGGAGATCGCCACGTGCTGGGACTACCTGCGCCGGCAGATGCAGATCATTCGGCCGCAGGCGATCGTCACGCTCGGCGGGCCGGCGACCAAGACGTTGCTGGAGACGAACGTGGGCATCACGCGCCTGCGCGGGACGTGGCACGAGTACACGGGCGTGCAGCCGGCGATTCCCGTGATGCCGACGTTTCACCCGGCGTACCTGCTGCGCGCCTACACGCGCGACAACCGCGCGAAGGTGTGGTCAGATCTCCAGGCGGTGGTGAAGCATGTGCAGCAGGCGAAGGGGTAACGGCCCATCCATCGGCGCTGCCGTGAATCCGCGGCGCGCGTTCGACTTTCGATCCACTGCCAACGCGATCATTCACGAGGGGACCAGCACGGTGGCGCAACCCAACATCATCTACATCTTCGCGGACGACATGGGCTACGGCGACATGCGGTGCAACGATGCGAACTGCCGCATCCCGACGCCCAACCTCGATCGCCTCGCCGAGCGCGGCATGCGCTTCACCGACGCGCACGCCGGCTCGAGCGTCTGCACGCCCAGCCGATACAACCTGCTCACCGGCCGCTATGCCTGGCGCAGCCGACTCAAGACCGGCATCGTCTGGGAATGGGATGGTCCGTTGATCGAGCCCGACCGCATGACCGTCGCGAGCCTGCTGCGCGAGCACAACTACCGCACCGCATGCATCGGCAAGTGGCACCTGGGCTGGGACTGGGCCACCCATGACGGCCGCCATCCCAACGAGACGCTGCCGTTCGGTATGCGCGGTGAAGACGCCCATCAGCGCCACGCATTCGCGGCGCAGATCGACTTCACCAGGCCCGTCAAGGGCGGGCCGATCGATCGCGGCTTCGACAGCTACTTCGGCGTCGACGTGCCCAATTTCCCGCCTTATACCTGGTTCGAGGACGATCGCCTCACCGACATGCCCACCGAGCCCAAGCCCGACACGCTGTACGGCAACCCGGGGCCGGCGGCGCCCGGATGGGTGCTCGAGAAGATGATCCCCGAGTTCACGCGGCGCGCCACCGCGATGATCGAGCAGCACGCCGCCACCGGAAGCGTTGACGACAGCGCCGCGCCGCTGTTCCTCTATTTCCCCCTCACCTCGCCGCATTCACCGGTCGTGCCCAATGAGCAGTTCAAGGGCATGAGCGGCATCGGTTCTTACGGCGACTTCGTGTGCGAAGTCGATTGGGTCGTCGGTGAAATCATGCAGGCGCTGGAGCGCGCCGGCGCGATGGACAACACGCTGCTGATCTTCGCCAGCGACAACGGCCCCGAAAAGCGCACGGCCGATGATAAAGGCGTCTACGAACGCGCGCGGCAGCACGATCACCTCAGCATGGGGCCGTTGCGCGGCATGAAGCGCGACGCCTGGGAAGGCGGCCACCGCATCCCGATGCTCGCCGCCTGGCCGAAGGTCGTTCCCGCCGGCACGCGCTGCGATCAACCCGTGTGCCTCGGTGATCTCATGGCCACCTGTGCCGACATCCTCGACACGACGCTGCCTTCCGGCGCCGGCGAGGACAGCGTTTCGATGCTTCCGTTGCTGCGCGGCGAGGTCGATCGCCCTACGCGAGAGGAAGTCGTTCATCACAGCATGTCCGGCAAGTTCGCCATCCGGCGCGACAACTGGGTCTTGATCGACGCGCCCAGCGGCGGCGACAACCCTGAGCCCGACTGGTGGCGCCAGCGCCGCGGTTACGAGCCGCACGACCAGCCGGCCGAACTGTTCGATCTGACCGAGGACCTCGCCGAACGCCACAACCGCTACAGCGAGCAGCCGGAACTGGTGCGCGAGCTTGCCGCGCGCCTGGAGCGGATCAAGTCGGCGCACGGTGCGACGGTCAGTCCACTGGCCGACGAGCATCTCACGGAATGATGCCCGGTTGATCTGTTGACCTGTTGATCTGTGCAGATGCGGCGGGCGGTGCTCATTCAGCGACGCGCCGACCTGATTGCCGGGGATTGCCCGGGAGGGGATACTTCGGCGGTGGCACCCCGCTTCTCCCCATTACCGGCCGCTTGACCGTTCAAGGCTCACCCTACCATGTGGTAGAATCGGCTCGTTGCGAAGTGCCGGCGCCGCACGCGGTTTCGGCTTCGTTTCTCGCGTTGTTGTTCCTCCTCTTTTTCGCAGGGGCTCGACATGAACACGGCCGATTCCCTGGCGCAGGATGATCGCGACCGGTTGAAGCGCGCCGCCGGCGCGGCCGAGGCGCTGCAACAGCAGATCGCACGGCGCATTGTCGGACAGGAGCCGGTGGTGCGCGCCCTGCTCGCCGCCACGTTCGCGCAAGGCCACACGCTGCTCATCGGCGTGCCGGGGCTGGCCAAGACATTGCTGGTCAAGACGCTCGCCGAGGTGTTGGGCTGGCGGTTCCGGCGCATCCAGTTCACGCCCGACATGATGCCGGCCGACATCATCGGGATGGAACTGCTGCACGAGGACGCGGCCGCGGGCGAGCGGTGCATGCGTTTCGTGCCCGGGCCGATCTTCGCCAACCTCATCCTCGCCGACGAGATCAACCGCACACCGCCCAAGACGCAGTCGGCCCTGCTCGAAGCGATGCAGGAATACCAGGTCACGTCGATGGGCCATCGTCATGAGCTCGACCCGCCGTTCGTGGTGATCGCCACGCAGAACCCGATCGAGCAGGAAGGCACGTACCCGCTGCCCGAGGCGCAGCTCGACCGTTTCATGTTCAGCCTGTGGATGGATTATCCGCCGGTGGAAGAAGAAGAGCGCGTCGTCGCGGAGACGACGGTGCCGCAGAACGTGACGATCGAGCCGGTGCTGGACAAGGCGCAGATGCTCGAGCACCAGGAGCTGGTCCGGCGCATCCCGGCGACGCCGCACGCGGTCAGCTATGCCGTGGCCATCGCGCGTGCCACGCGGCCGAACAGCGTTGCGGCGAGCGAGCAGGCGCGGCAGTACGTGGAATGGGGCGCCGGCACGCGCGCCGCGCAGCACATGATCCTCGCGGGTAAAGCGCTGGCGCTGATTGACGGTCAGCCGGCGGTGAGCGCCGCGCACATTCGCGAGGCCGCGCGCCACGTGCTGCGCCATCGCGTGCTGCCCAACTATCAGGCCGCCGCCGAGGGCATCGAGTCGATCCACATCATCGACCGCGTGCTCGAAGAGATTCACGAGCCGAGCTACACCGGTTGATTTGCCGCGCCGCACCCACAACGGGGGACGTGCCGTGACCCAGGCCCACAGCGCAGCCGGCGCACCGCATCCCGAGCACCGCTACCTGCGCCTCGCCGACCTGCAGCGCTTTCGCCAGCTCCAGTTCACGCCGCGCCGGCGCGTCGAAGGCACTTATGCCGGTCGCCACGCTTCGCCCATGCGCGGCCGATCCGTCGAGTTCACCGACTATCGCGAATACATCCCCGGCGACGAGATGGTCGACGTCGACTGGAAAGTCTACGGCCGATCCGATCGCCTCTACGTCAAACTCTTCGAACACCAGACCGACCTGCGCCTCCACCTGCTCATCGATGGCTCCGCCTCCATGGCCTACCGCGGCGTCGATGCCGACCCCAGCGCAACCCGCTCCTGGGTCGCCAACCTCACGCGCGGCCCCGGCCGGCGCGACAATCGCGCACCCGACACCGATCCCGTGCGCGCCAACCCCAGCAAGTACGACCAGGCATGTTTGCTCGCCGCGGCCATCGCGTATCTCACACTCCAGCAGCAGGACCGCGTCGGCCTGAGCCTGGCGCGCCAGGGCCTGGCCGAGGCGCACCGCCCCGTCGGCGCGTTCACGCACCTGCGCCGCTTATTGCACGCGATGGAGCAGTTCCAGCCGGGCGGCGAAGCCAACCTCGCCCAGGCGCTGCACCAGGCCGCCGAGCACACGCCGCGCCGCGGGACGCTCATTCTGTTCTCCGACCTGATGGAGGACCGAGCCGAGATCCTCAACGCCTTGACGCGCTTCACCCATCGCGGCGGCGAGGTGATCGTCTTCCACGTTTTGCACGCCGATGAGCTGCACCTGCCGGACGGACTGGAGGAAGCGGTGTTTCACGACAGCGAGACCGGCGGCAGGATGCGCCTCAACGTGCCGGACATCCGCGCGACCTACCAGCAGCGGTTGCGCGAAATGATCGACGGCTGGCGCGATGCGCTGCGCACGCGCCGCATGGATTACAACCTCGTCTCCACCGCCACGCCATACCACCGCGCGCTCGAAGGTTACCTGGTCAACCGCGCCCGGACGCGCTGACCGCTCTGCATGCCGCTTGCGGCTTAGCACGCTCGCCCCAAGAGGAGAACCATTCACCCGTGATGCGCGTCGCATCCACCCTCGCCGCCGTCGGCTTCGTCACGCCGCTCATGATCGGCGGCGCGGTGCTGGTGACGCTGCCGATCCTGGCGCACCTGCTCAACCGGCGCGCCCGGCGGAAGGTGATCTTCCCCAGTCTCATGCTCCTGTCCACGGCGTCGGCGAGCCAGTCGCGCCTGTTCAAGCTGCGGCGCTGGTTGCTGCTGGCGCTGCGCTGCCTCGCGGTGATTTTCGTCACGTTGGCGTTCGCGCGGCCGCTGTGGTTCGCCACCGAAGCGCGGGCCGTGAACGAGCAGGGCGCCGCGGCGGTGCTGGTGGTGGATGTCAGCGCCTCGGCCGCGCAGCGGAGCGGGGGCATCGCGGCGATGGAGTCGCTGCGCGCCACCGCCGGCCGCACGCTCGACGGTTTGCTCGGCGGCGCCGACCGCGTCAACGTCATCCCCGCCGATGCCAACCCGCGCCCCGCCTTCGCCGCGCTCACCGCCAACGTCGAAGCCACGCGCCAGGCGATCGAGGGACTCGAACCCACCACCGAGCGCGCCGATCTCCGCGCCGCGATCGCCGAGGCGGGGCGCCTGCTCGCCGAGCATGCCGGGCCGCGCCACCTGGTGATTCATTCCGATTTTCAGGCGACCAACTGGCAGTCGCTGCTCGCGGCCGCGCGCGCCGATCCCGCTCTGCCGGCCGGGACGCGCATCACGCTCGTGCCGTGGGAAACGCCGGTGCCCGACAATCTCGCGCTGCGCCGCGCGGCGGTGCGCCCCTGGCCGCTGGTCGCGGGCAAGCCCGGGCATGCGAGCGTGGAGGTCGCCAGCTTCAGCGCGCAGGCGCGCGTCGCGACCGTCGAGCTTCAACGCGGCGATCGGCTGATCGAGCGCCGCGAAATCGAGATTCAGCCGGGGCAGCGACGTGAGTTGAGTTTCGAGCTGCGCCTCGATCGGCCGGGCACGCATCGCCTGAGCTTTCATCTGACGGCCGACGATGCACTGGCCGCCGACAACACGCGCTACCTCACCGCCACGGTGGCCGAGCGCGTGCCCGTGCTGGTGATCGGCGATGACGCGCCCGGTGAGCCCGGCAGCGCGACGTATTTTCTGTTGCGCGCCCTGGCGCCGCACGGCGGCCCGCGCGATCGGTACGACGTTCGCCACGTCACGAGCGCCGCGGCGCGGGCCGGCGATCTGCGCGGCGTCGCAGCGGTGCTGATCAGCGATGTCGGTCTGATGCCGGAGCGGTTGATCGACGCGCTGGCCGCGCACCTGGAGCGCGGCGGCGAGGCGGCGCTGTTCTGCGGCAGCGGACCGGTGGATCGCAACCTCGCGGCGCTCGCCGATCGGCTTCCGCCGGGGCCGCCCTGGCGCGTCGGTGAGCGACGCGACCTCGGCGCGCTCGGTGATGCCGTCACGTTCGCGGAGGCGGACTGGAGCGCACGCCTTCTCAGCCCGTTCGAGATGGACGGCCGCAGGGCATTGCAGCGCATCCGTGTTCGACAACTCTGGACGATCAACGAACTGCCGGAGGAGACGCGCGTGTTGCTGCGCTTCGACGATGGCACACCGGCGCTCGCCGAGCGCCGGCTCGGACAGGGACGGATGGTGCTGGCCAACTTCAGCAGCGCGCGGCATGCCAGCGATCTGGGCAAGTACGGCTCGTTCGTCGCGCTCATCCAGCGACTGGCCGAAGTCCTGCGCCCGCGCCGGGCGCCGGCGCGGCCCGCGACGGCTGGCGAGGCGCTGACGCTCGACGTCGACCAGGCGCGCCTCGAACCGGCCGATGTTGCGCCGCGCCTGACCGGCCCGGAGGGACAACCGCTCAGCGAAGGCGAGATCGCCTTGCAGGGGCAGCGGATCATCGCCAGCGTGCCCACCGCGCGCCGCCCCGGCTTCTATCGCATGGTGCAGGGCCGCGAGGTGCTGGCGACGGCCGCGGTCAACATCGACGCGCGCGAGAGTGACCTGCGCCGGATCGACCCCGAGCGGGTGCGCGCCGCACTGAACGAAACCGGTGTCGAGACGACGGTCCAGGGGGCGCGGATGACCGACGATGTGCTGGCGGTGCGGGGGCAACCGCTGTGGGGCTGGTTGTTTGTCGCGGCGCTGATGATGCTCGGCCTCGAGATGGCGCTGATTGCCTGGTGGAGGCGCTGATGTCGCAGTGGATCTGGCAACCCTACTTTCCACCGCAGCCGATCCTCGCGGCCGGCGCGGCGCTGGCGGTGCTGGCGATCGTGGCGTATGCGCGCACGTGGCGCCATGCGCCCGCGGCGAGTGCGGGGCTGGTCCTCATGCGCCTGGTGTTGTTGGCGGTGGTCGTCGCACTGCTGCTGGGGCCGAGCACGCTGCCGGAGTCGAGCCTTCAGGAAAGCCGGCCGACGCTGCGGATTCTCGTCGATCGCTCGCGCTCGATGCAGACCGAGGACATGGGCGGCGAGGCGCGCTACGACTTCGCGATGCAACGCTGGCTCAGCGACGGTCAGCTCGCCCACTTGGGGCAGGGCTATGACATCGAATGGTTCGCCTTCGGTCACAGTCTGCGCGCCACCGCGCGCCGCAACCTGCAAGGCCTCGCCGCGGAGCGCGCCACCGACGGGATCACGCACCTTGCCGCCGCGGTGGAACAGGCGATCGTTCGCGCCGGCACGGGCGAGGATGGCGGCGCGCTGCTGCTGTTGAGTGACGGCCGCGACAGCGACGACGCCTCGCTGCTCCCCGCGGCGCGCCTCGCCCGGGCGCATGACGTGGTCGTGCATGCCGTGCCGCTGGGCGGGGCGGACCTTCAGCG
>JBMCXL010000124.1:0-8050 GCA_048621015.1 Phycisphaeraceae bacterium | reverse complement strand
TTGCTACTCTGTTTTTTCATGACGGCCCCTCAGTAGCACATCTCAGAACTGGTACACCTCCGGCTCCGTCGGCCACGCCATCGTACCCTCGGCGCGCTGCCAGCGCAGCACGCGCCGCTGGTCGCGCAGCCAGACCGTCGTCGCCAGCGTCCACGCATCGATCGGCTGGTCGGGATGAAACCGCGCGTTCTCCTTGTTCAATCCCTCCGGCGCCGGCGTCGTGAACAGCCGAATCACCTCGTCCAGCGACACCCGCTCACCCCAGCCCACCACGGCATCGCGCAGCTTTTCATGAAAACGCCGACACGCCGCCCAGAACGCGCGGTCGGGTGAGTCGTCGTCGGCGCGCCCCGACATCCCCACCGCGCGCTCGCGCATGCGCTGCTGGTGCCGGCCCTGCGGCGAGTCGGCGTCGCGACACGTCATGCCACTGATGAAGCTGCGCCCGTGCGCATCCGGCTCGAATACCTCGCAGTGATTGAAGCTGCACTTCTCGATCGCCACCGACCGCCGCTGCGCATCGAACAGCAGCAGGTTCGCGCGCCCCCAGAACGGCGAATAACGCTGCATGAACTGGACCGCTCCCGGCACGTCGTTGCAATAGTGCGTCACCATCTGGCGCGGCTGGAGCGGGAAGATCTCGTCCGGCTCGTCATCGATGTGCAGACCGCTGCCCACCCCGTCCATGCGCAGCTCATTGACCGAGGGCATCGCCTCGATCGGCGGCCGGGGCTTCCAGTGCCAGCTCGGGTCGTCCAGGTTCTTCACGTGAATCTCGCCGTGCTCAGACTCGGGCACGTAAAGCGCGCGGCACTTCTCCTCGCCGCTCGGGCGCGCGGCCACCGCCTCGTGACAGCGAAAGGTCATGTACTCGCGCAGGCTGCGCCGCAGCGCGAGCTGCTCGTCGCTGATGCCGGTCAGTGCCTGCAGCTCGCGGTCCACGTCGATCGCCAACTGCACCCACGGCCCGGCCTCGGGATACTTCGCCGGCGCGGGCACGCGCTGCATCCGCTCGCGGTGGAACGCCACCGTCCCCGCGATGACCGCCTCGCGATCCAGCCAGGGCGCATCCATCAGCGCCCGCTTCAAGGGGGTCTGCAACGCCTGTTCCGGGTTCGCGTTGATCTGCGCCGCCTCCGCCGCGGCCAGCTCACGCGCATCGGGCAAGGACACGCTCATGGGTCGGCTCCTTCGTCTGAATGCGTGAGCATACCACGTCCGCCCCACCTGTAAACGCGGCCGGCCACCTGCTCAAACGGCGCGCATCCTGCGGCCGCCCCCCCGCCCCTGCGCGCGAACGAAACACCCCCCTCACCGTCGCCCCCCTTCCAGACGCCCGCAACGCAACTTCCACGCTTCACCTTCCTCTGGCGCGCGGCTTGCAGTGTTCATGGCCAGCGACTGCCGCTGCGCGCATCGCCCGCACTGCCGCCCCACCGCTTACACCAGACCGAAAGCGAGCCCCCCATGACAGACGAAATGGACCGGCCACACGGATACCTCATCGACATGGACGGCGTGATCTACCGCGGCGGCACGTTGCTGCCCGGCGCCGACCGCTTCATCCGCCGCCTGCTCGAACACGACGCGCCATTCCTCTTCCTGACCAACAACAGCCAGCGCACGCGCCGCGACGTCGCCACGCGCCTGCAGCGCATGGGCGTCGATGCCGACGAGGACCACGTGTTCACCTGCGCCATGGCCACCGCACGCTTCCTCGCCGCGCAGAAGCCCGGCGGCACCGCCTATGTCATCGGTGAAGGCGGCCTGCTCTACGCCCTGCACACCAACGGCTACGCCATCGTCGATCATGACCCCGATTACGTCGTCGTCGGCGAAGGACGCACCATCACCTTCGAGATGATGGAAAAAGCCGTCAACATGATCCAGCGCGGCGCCAAGCTCATCGCCACCAACCTCGACCCCAACTGCCCCACCGCCGACGGTCAAATCCGCCCCGGCTGCGGCGCGATCGTCGCCATGCTCGAAACCGCGACACAAACCAGGGCCTTCTCCGTCGGCAAACCCAGCCCGATCATCATGCGCGCCGCACGCAAGCAACTCGGCCTCCGCGCCGAGCAGACCACCATGATCGGTGACACCATGGAAACCGACATCCTCGGCGGCGTGCAGATGGGCTGCCGCACCGTCCTCACCCTCACCGGCAACACCGCGCACCAGGACCTGGCACGCTACGCCTACAAGCCCGACCTCGTCATCGAATCGCTCGACGAACTGACAGAGACGATCGCGCCCTCCGCGCCAGCAGCGCTCGGCTAAACACCGCGCGTGGGTAGGCGGATACTCTGGGGGCCACGGCCTTCAGGCCGTGGCACCCGACGCGCTCGGACGAACACCGCGCGTGCGAACCATGCCGATCTCCGCTACCCTCGGTCACGACCCATCACAGGAGACGGCGACACATGCGTTTCGACATTCAGCTCGACAAGGTTCGCTCGGGATTCGACGGCACCTATTTCTGGGGCCAGGCACGCGCTGCCGTGATCCCCGGCGACCCGCCCACCGGCATCATCACCACCCAGCGCGCGCTGCGCACCGGCAGCGACGTGTATTACGCCATCGCCGAGCTGCGCAGCGACGACGGCGGCCGCACGTGGCACGACCCGGTGGAACACACCGACACGCTGGGACGGCGCGACGAGCCCGGCGGCTGGCAGGTCGCGATCTGCGACATGACGCCCGCCTGGCACGCGCCGAGCGGCAAGCTGCTGGCGACCGGCCACACCGTGCGCTACCTCGACGACCGCTCGCCGCCGCCGAACCGGGCGCGCGAGACGGCGTGGACGGTGTACGATCCCGACACGCGCACGTGGTCGCCATGGGATGTGCTGACGGTGCCGAACGAGCCGCGCCTCGAAGCGCAGGGCGCCGGCTGCACGCAGCGCTGCGACCTGGACGACGGGACGATCCTGCTGCCGACCTACGGCAAGCCGCGCAGTGACGATCACGCCGCGAAGCACTTCGCGACGGTGACGCGCTGCGCGTTCAACGGCACGACGCTGCGCTACCTCGAGCACGGCAACCTGCTGAGCGTGCCGGACCCGCGCGGCTGCTGCGAGCCGTCGCTGACGCGCTTCCAGGGCCGGTTCTACCTGACGATCCGCAACGACGTGTGCGGCTACGTCGCCACGTCCGACGACGGCCTGCATTTCAGCGATCCCATCCCCTGGACCTTCGACGACGGCACCGAGCTGGGCAACTACAACACCCAGCAGCACTGGGTCACGCACAGCGATGCGCTGCACCTGGTCTACACGCGCAAGGGCCTGAATAACGACCATGTCTTCCGCCACCGCGCGCCGCTGATGATCGCGCAGGTCGACCCCGACCGGCTCTGCGTGCGGCGCGAGACGGAGCGCGAGTTGGTGCCGAACCGCGGCGCGCGGCTGGGGAACTTCGGCGTGTGCAACGCCACGCCGAACGAGACGTGGGTCGTCGTCAGCGAATGGATGCAGCCGGCGGGTTGCGAGCAGCACGGCAGCGACAACACGATCTGGCTGGCGCGGCTGAAGTGGCGCACGCCGAACGCGCTGGGGTAGCGCCACGCGGGGCCGCGCGCGGCGGAATCACGTCTTTCAATCGGCCGACTCGCCCAGCGGCAGGTGGACGGTGACCTCGGTGCCCGCGCCCGGCTTTGAATCCAGCTTCACCTGCCCTCCCATCAGGCGCAGCCGGCGGCGCAGGTGGCGCAGGCCGAAGTGGCCGCTGGCTTCGGGCTCCTCGCGCTCGATCTGTTCCGGGTCGAACCCGACACCGTTGTCGCGCACCTGCAGCAACAGGTGCTGATCGTCCGGCCGGAGCGTGAGCTGCGCCTCGTCGGCGCGGGCGTGCTTGGCGACGTTGATCAACAGTTCGTGTGCAGCGCGCAGCAGCAGGTCGCGCGTCTCCACGTCCGGCGGCCGGGGCGGCTCCTCGGCGTACACATGCACGGTCAGGTCATACGCCTGGTCGATGCGCTGCGCCTCCTGGTGCAGCGCATCGGCCAGTGGCTGATCCTCGCGCGCGGCCGCGGCGAGCGTGGAGATGAGCGTGCGCACGTAGTCCATGCTCTGGCTGATCAGGTCGCGTGCTTCCACGAGGCGCTGCGGGAGGTTCGGCGCACCGGGATGCAGCACGTCCAGCTTCAGCCGCGCGGCGAGAAGCAGCTGCGCCAGTTCGTCGTGCAGGTCCGCCGCGATGCGCTGGCGCTCGCGCTGCTCGGTGCGCGACAGCTCCCAGGCGATCTCGTGCAGCTCCCCCGTGCGCTCGGCGACGCGCTGTTCGAGCGTCTCGGCCAGGTGGCGCAGCTCGGCCTCGGCTTCCTTCTGCGGGGTGATGTCCTGCACGATCGCCACGACCATGTTCACGCGCCCTTCCGGGCCGTGCACCGCCGAGCAGGTCAGGTTCGCCCACACCGGCTTGCCGTCGCGCCGCAGGAAACGCTTCTGGAGCGTGTAGTGATCGATCTCCCCCCGCGCCAGCCGATCGGCCTGGTGCAGGTCGTCCGCCAGGTCGTCGGGATGGGTCACCTCGCGAAAGTGCTTGCCGGCCAGCTCCGCCTGCTCGTAGCCGAGCATCGCGCAGAACCGCTCATTGGCCAGCCGGGCATAACCGTCCGGCCGAACCTCGACGATGCCGACCGCGGCCTGGTCGAACATGCTGCGAAAACGCCGGTCGCTGGCGGCCAGCGCCTCAGCCATGCGGTGCTGCTCGGTCACATCCACCGAAATCCCGCAGAGACGAAGACCGTCCGGGCTCGGCCTGACGAGGCTGCGCAGCCAGAGCACGCGGCCATCGCGCGCCAACGCGCGGTACTCGACGTCGCAGCGTTTGCCGCCTTCAATGCACTCACGCGTCAGATCCCGCAGACGCGGCCGGTCTTCGGGATGGACGATGCTCAGGAAAAATTCGATGCCCCGCTCCATCCAGCGCTGGCGCGGATAACCCAGCAACGTCTCGCTGCGCCGGTTGAGGAAATGAAACGCGCCGGTCGCGGGATCGATCTGCCAGACCACCGCGTCGAGCGCTTCAAAGAGCTGTCCCATGCTCTGGGCGGCCTCGCGCATCTCCATCCGCGCCGCCCGGCGCTCGCCACGCAGCCACCGCAGCCCCACCAGCAGCGACGCCCCCAGCGCAACAGCCGTCGCCAGCCCCCAGCGCCTCACGCCCTTGAGATTCCCACGCCGCGCCGCGTGTCCGTGAACATACATACCGCGCCCTGCTCGGTCGCCATGGAAACGAATGGCGATTCCGCCGCCCGTTTCGCCGACTACGCTCGCGTTCAATCGTGCACCAGATTTCTAGAATAGCCGCGATCGCGTCAAAGTCTTCAGGAAGATTTCGCGCTTCGATACCCCTGACCCCGGTTTTGCGGCTGGCGCGGAGAAGCCGACGGTGGTCGGCCCCAAACCGATGCAAGGGCTCGCCCGCTGTCTCCGCTGACGGGGGTGAGCCGAACGGGCACCGAGCCGGTAAAATGCCCGTCCTGGCCTCGCGATGTCCGGCTGTCGCCTCTCGTGCGTACACCCTGAGCGTGCGCCGACACCGCTTGAGCCGGCGAAGGAGTGTCTCATGCAGGCTCGAAACACGCAGGGGCGAAACCCATCAGCGCGCAAGCCGTGGTCACCGCCGGGTCCGATCGCCCTGCTCCTCCTGCTGCTGTCACTCGGCGGCTGCACACCGAACCAGATCGTCATCGACCTGGCGCCGACCAGCGATGAGCTGGACCAGACCGTGGTCGTCGACGACGGCAGGTGGTTCAGCGACCGCGTCGCGCTGATCGACGTGAGCGGGCTGATCGTCAACAGCGGCCAGCCGCGCCTCATCGGCGCCGGCCCGAACCCCGTCAGCCTGCTGCACGAGCAGCTCGAAAAGGCCGCGGCGGATCGCGGCGTCAAGGCGGTGGTGCTGCGCCTCAACACGCCCGGCGGCACGGTCACCGCCAGCGATGCGATGTACCGCGAGGTGCAGCGCTTCAAGCGGCGCACGGGCAAGCCGGTCGTCGCCCTGATGATGGACACCGCCACCAGCGGCGGCTACTACCTCGCCTGCGCCGCCGACACGATCGTGACGTATCCCACCTCCGTCACCGGCAGCATCGGCGTGATCGTGCAGACCTTCAGCTTCAAGCCCGCCATGTCGCGCCTCGGCATCCAGTCCGAAGCACTGACCAGCGGCGAGAACAAGGACGCCGGCTCCTACTTCAGCACCATGACCGACGAGCACCGCGCGATCCTGCAAGGGCTGGTCGATGACTTCTACCAGCGCTTCGTCAACGTAGTGCGCGAGCATCGGCCAGACATTCCCGACCAGCGGTTCGACGAAGTGATCGACGGCCGGGTGATGAGCGGGGAGCGCGCCGTGGCGCTGGGCCTGGCCGATCGGGCGGGCGACATCTACGACGCGTTCGCCGAGGCCAGGGCATTGGCGGAGATCGAGCGCGCCGACCTGGTGCGCTACCATCGCCCGCGCGCGGCGGCGGGTTCGCCCTACGCCCGCGCGCCGCTGGCCGACCGCGGCGCAGGCTCGACACAGATCAACCTGCTCCAGCTCAACGTCGAGCACCTGCCCGGCCTCGATGCGCCGGTCGGCATCTATTACCTCTGGCAGCCGGACGCGCCGTAACCACGGAGGCCAACCTCATCATGGCGACACTCGAACTGGAATGCCCCGCCTGCGGCGAGTTGCTGGAACTGGACGCCGCGTTCGCCGGCTCGGTCTGCCGCTGCTCGCATTGCGGCGCGATGATGAGCGTGCCCACCGACGAGCAAGGCAGCGCCGAACAGGTCGACCGCCCCGACGCGCCGGACGGCGGCGAGCTTGATGAAGTCGCCGCCGCCCTGGACGAGGACGACCCGAGCGCCCCCGCCGCCAACGAACCGGACGACGAGGCGCAAACGCTCACCAGCACGCAACCCGCTACCGCGACGAGCGCCACGCAAACCGCCCCGCCGAAGAAAAAGCATCGCCCGCTGACGCGCATGCTGACGATGGCCCTGCTCCTGCTCGCGGTCCTGGCGCTGGTCGGCTGGACGGCAGGCGCGCTGATCATCACCTTCGGCATCGGCCAGGGCGACGATGCGACCACCCCGTTCGGCTACGACCCGGATGTGAACCCGTACACGATGAACGAGCTGAACGTGCTCGCCCTGCCGCTCGGCGGGCGCAGCGCGGTGGTGGTCGACGCCTCGGGCGCGGGCCGGCGGTGGTTCGCGCTGGCGCAGGACGCGGTGCGCATCGGACTGACGCAGCCGCACGGCGGCGGGGAGATCGGCCTGATCTACGCCGCCGAGCCGGAGCCGCAGGCGCTGGCCGAGACATTGACGCCCGCGGCGCAGCTCACCGAGGAGCGGTTGCAGACGTTTCAAGGCGGCATCCAACCGCGCGGCGTCGCGCCGCTGGACGCGGCGGTGGAAGCGGCGCTGGCGCGCGAGCCGGCGCGGATCGTGCTCATCACCGGCCAGCGCCTCGACAGCGCGCAGGTCGCGCCGATCGAAGCCGCGCTGGCGCAGGCGTCTCACGTAATGATGGACGTGGTGATGATCGATGCCGAGAGCGACGCGGCCGCGGCGCTGGCCGAGGCGCACGGGGGCCGGTACGTGCGGCTGTCGCTGGCGCAGCTTCGGCGGTGGTACCAGGACGCGAACGTGGCCGAGGCGGAGTGAGACGATCCGGACCCGAGCGCAGCGAAAGTCCGGATCGCCGCGCCAAGAGGGGCGACCCATTGAGCAGCGCAGCGCGGACACCATCGAACGTGTCGGTGATCGTGCCGACGCTGAACGAAGCGGCGTATCTGCCGCGGACGGTGCGCTCGCTGGCGCTGCGCGGCGGCGACGAGCTGATCGTGGTGGACGGCGGGAGCGTGGACGAGACACCAGCGGTGGCGGCGCGGTGCGGGGCGCATCGCGTGATCAGCGCGCCGCCCGGCCGGGCGCGCCAGCTCAACGCCGGCGCGGCGCTGGCGCACGGGGCGGTGCTGCTTTTTCTGCATGCCGACACGACGCTGTCGGACGGCGCGCTGGAGGCGGTGCGCCGGGCGATGCGCGACCGG
>JBMCXL010000123.1:0-8061 GCA_048621015.1 Phycisphaeraceae bacterium | reverse complement strand
GGGGCAGCTTCTGCGCCGACCACCACGCCGCGCCCGCGCCGGCCGCCGCGCCGAGGGTGGTGAACACGCCGAAGGTGATCCCGCCGGCCGCGACATCCGCGCCCGCGCCCAAGCCCGCGCCGCCGAGCGCGCCCGCGGCGATGAGCTGGGCGCGCGACAGGCCGAACAGCACCCAGCTTCGCTCGGAGAACAGGTCCTCGGCCAGCTCCACGTCTTCCTCGACGCGCTCGAGGCGCTCGTGCTGGTACGCCGACTCCACGGTTTTGCGCCCGCGCTGCTCCAGTCGCCGCATCTGCGCCTGGTATCTTTCCTCCAGCGGCTTCTTGCGCGGCTCGGGGTCGGCGTCGGGGTCGAGCGTCTCGCTGACCTGGAGGCCGATCATCGCCACCAGCATGTCCGCGATCGCCTCGGCCGATTCGCGCTGCGCCTGTCGGCGCTGGCGCTTGAGCGCGTCGACCGCGCGCTGCAGCGGCGCGCGCCACGTGTCGCGCAACTGGCTGAACGCTTCGAGGATCTGCATCTGCTTCTCGAAGTCGGCGGTGAGCGCGTCGAACACGCGCACGTTGTTGAAGTGCTGATCGAGCGCATTGCGCCACTGCTCGACGTGGTCCGCTTCGCCGATGGGGTTGATCAGCGCCATGCGCGGCCGGCCGGTCCAGCGCAGGACTTCCATCTCCGCCTTGTACTCGCTGCCATACGGGATCGAGCCGTCGACGACGTAGAGGATGCCGGCTCCCTCGACGATGGGCGTGAGCAGCTCGACCTCGTCGGGGAATTCGCCGCTATTCTTATGAGCGCGCACGAAGCGCTCCACGGCTTCGGGGCGGTCGGCGTCACTTTCCGCATGCGCTTCGAGCCAGGCGAGCACGCGCCGGGCGCGCTGGAAGCCGGGCGTGTCCACGAGCGTGTAGAGTGTCTGGCCGTCGACGCGCATGGGAAAGTGTTGCGCGGCGCGCGTGGTGCCGGGATCGGGGGCGATGGCGATCGAGTCGTCGCGCGCGAGCGTCGCGACGATGGAGCTTTTGCCCTTGTTCGGGTGGCCGACGACGGCGAACAGCGGTTGTTCGGAGACGGGTTGCATCAGCGATTCGCCTCCGCGCCGTTGCCGGTTTCGACTGGCGCCACGTGCAGCCACGGATCGCCCAGCGCGCCGAGGCGACGCCGCCACTGGTCGAGATTCGCCTGCCGCGGTGCGGGTTGCTCGGCGCCGATCGGCACGACGACGATCGGCCGGCCATGCGGCAGCTTGCCGCGCAACTGCACCAGGAAGTCGGTCACCTCCGCCATCGGCGGTTCCCACGCGCGCACGAGCATCACGACCATGCCCGCTTCACGCACCACCTCCGCGGCGCGCTCGATCGCCTGCGCATCTTCCTCGACGGAGCGCGCCCCGCCCGCCTCCAGCTTCCCCTGCGGCGCAGCGCCCAACTGCCGCGTCAACAGCTCATCATCCACCGGCACCTGCGCCCAGTCGATCACGCACACCGGCCCGTCGGCGCGCGGCCAGTCCGATGCGACCGTCGCGCCATTCGACGGCGTCTCACCCTGCGCGACCTCATCGGTGTGGCGCGTCTCGACCGTCGGCTCGTTCATGCGCCGAAGCAGATCGCGCACCGCCGGGTGATACCGGATCGCCGCGACCACCGCGCGCCGCCGCTGATGCAGCGCGACCGCCAGCAACACCACGCGCGGCAGCAATCCATACACCGCCATGCACATCACCAGGAACGGCCACCATTGTCCGAGCAGCGGCGCAAGGGCCGGATCGACCCGCGCCGGTCGAAAGTATCGGCTCCGCTCGATCAGCTCGACCGACGGCACCGCCTCCGGCCACACCGCATGCCACGGGAGCGCCAGCGCGTGCACGACGTTTCCCAGCGCCGCGGCCTCCACGCGCAGCGTCGTGCTCCAGCCAAACGCCAGGTCGCTGAATGCGATCAGTGACAACGCCATCGCCAGCGCCGCGACGTTGAATGCCACCGCGAAACTCTGCGACCACGTCAGGATCGCCCACTGCTGCACGTCGCGATAGAGCGCGCCGTGCCGATGCGCGTGGCCGAGCAGCTCGTCGACCTGCGCGCGATAGCGCTGCGGCAGCCAGCGCGCCAGCACCTTGCCGATGCGCCCCGGGCTGATCAGCCAGAGCGTGCGCTGCAATGCGCGTATCCCCGGCAGCCAGCGCGTCACGCCCGCCGGCAGCGCCGCGAGCAGCGTCAGGATCACCGTCAACAGTTGCAGGAACACGAACACCGCCAGCACGTGGATCACGTTCACCGGCCGCGTGCCGTCGTAGTAGAACACCCCCGCCGCCACGCCCGCGCCGAGCAGCAGCCCGAGCAACACGATCACCACCGCCGCCCCGTGCACCCACCGGCCGGCGGTTGTGTCCAGATCACCTTCCGTGCGGCGCGCGTGCAGCCACCCCAGCGCCTGGGTCACCGGCCGATCGGCGAGCGCTTCGAACTGGCGGCCAATCGCGCGGTCGCGCTGCCGGCGCTGCGCCGGCGGCAGCCCGTCATCGCGATCGAGCTGCGCCGCCAGCTCGACCAGCGCGGCCAGCGTCGGCCGCTCTGTCCCCGAAGCATCCATGGCGGAATCATAAGGGATTGTTCATTGCCAATTGCCGATTGCCAATTGCCGATTGCCGATTGTGGAGAGGGGCGTCGCAGGCACCTGCCCAATAGCCGCCGGTGGAAACCGGCGGGTGGCGCCTGAAAACCAGCGCGGCGCCGCAGGGTTGATGGTGATCCACCCCCGCCTGCAAGGCGGGGCTATTTTGAAGGGGTGTCGGCGAGCACCGTCTCCACAATTGGCAATCGGCAATCGGCAATGCCCCATCCCCTACAATCGCGTCGTGAGCGATTCGCGTGCACTTCGTCCCATCGTGATTCTCGGGCCGACCGCCGGTGGCAAGAGCGAGTTGGCGGTGGGTTTGGCTGAGCGTCTGCCGGAGGGTGGGGAGGTGCTGGGCGCGGACTCGATGCAGGTGTATCGCCAGCTCGATGCGGGCACGGCGAAACCCGAACCGGCGCTGCGGGCGCGCGTGCCGCATCATCTGATCGACATCGTCGAACCGACCGAGCGGTTCACCGTCGCCGACTGGGTCGCGCGGGCCGATGCGCTGATCGTGGAACTCCAGCAGCGCGGTCGCCGGCCGATCGTGGTGGGGGGGACGAACCTTTATCTGAAGGTCTTGCTGGAAGGCATGTTCGATGCGCCCGCGCAGGACCCGGCCTTTCGCGCGTCGCTGGAACAGGCGCCGACCGACGAACTGCATCGCCGACTGGGCCGGGTCGATCCCGCCGCGGCGGAGCGCATCCACGCCAACGATCGCAAGCGCATCGTGCGGGCGCTGGAGGTGCACCACGTCACCGGCCGACCGATCAGCGACCAGCAGCGGCAGTGGTTCGATCAAGGGGCCGAGGGGCCGAGGGGCCAAGGGGCCAAGGAGGTGGGGTATCGGCACGATCCGGTGCTGATCGGGCTCGACTGGCCGGCCGAGGCGATCAATCGGCGGATCAATCAGCGGGTGAAGCGGATGTTTTTCCCATCGCGCGAAGATGCAAGCGACAGGGGGGATGCCACGGAATCGCTGCCCGAGGAGGTGCGCCGGCTGGAGGCGGCGGGCGTGCTCGGTGCACAAGCCCGTGAGGCGCTGGGCTACAAGCAGATGCTCGCCCACCTGCACGGCCGATGCACGCTGGAGGAGGCGTTCGAGCAGACCAAGATCCAGACCCGCCGCTTCGCCCGCCAGCAGCGGACGTGGCTGCGCCGCTTCCGGGGCGTGCACTGGCTCCCGGCCGCGGAGCTGGAGGAGGGGGCGCTGGTCGAATCGGGCCTCGCGGCAGTGCGGCAGGCGGAGAAGGACGTCCGATAACCGCCTCTCCCGGCCCACAGGCGGCATGTCTGCCACCGCGGAAGCAGCGACGGAACCCGACTAAAATATGAACAAACTGTCGATTTTCGGCCCCGCGAGAGGGTGGCGGAGGTGGCCGGGGCGGGGAATTGGCTGGTAAGCACTTGACTTATCGCGACTTAGTCGAACAACTTGACAACGGCGGCGAAGGCTGCTCAAGTTGTCCGCCGCTTTTGAGCCGATGAAACCGGATACTGAATCGCCGGTCGAGGCCGCTGTCCCGAGACCTCCCGGCACCAGAACATGGCGAAAAAGACCACCCGTAAAACCTCCTCCCGCTCGTCCCGCTCCCGCTCCGGCGGCAGCAGCGGCGGCGGTGGCTCCAGCAAGAAGCCCCAGACGCGCCGCAACCGCGCCGCCAGCGGCGGCCGGACGCGCGGCAGCGCCGACGGCGACGCCAAGGGCAAGCACCTGGTCATCGTCGAAAGCCCCACCAAGGCCAAGACGATCAACAAGTACCTCGGCCCGGACTACAAGGTCATGGCCAGCGTCGGCCACGTGCGCGACCTGCCGAGCAAGTCGCCCAAGGGCCAGAAGCAGGAAGTGCCGGGCGTCGACCTGACCAACGACTTCGAGCCCAGCTACGAGGTGCTGCCCAACAAGCAGAAGACCGTCACCGAGCTGCGCAAGGCGGCCAAGCAGGCAGCCGACGTCTGGTTCGCGACCGACCTCGACCGCGAGGGCGAGGCGATCGCCTGGCACCTGGCCGAGGCCCTGGGCATCGACGTGGAAGGGGCGAAGCGCGTCGTCTTCAACGCGATCACCAAGAGCGAGATCGACCGCGCCTTCCACAACCCGCACAACATCGACGCCGCGAAGGTGAACGCCCAGCAGGCGCGGCGCATCCTCGACCGCATCGTGGGTTACCAGGTCTCGCCGCTGCTCTGGAAGAAGGTGGCCGGCGGCTTGAGCGCCGGGCGCGTGCAGTCGGTGGCGACGCGCCTCGTGGTGGAGCGCGAGCGCGAGATCGAGGCGTTCGTGCCGGACGAGTACTGGAAGATCACCGGCCTGTTCACGCCCGAGCCCGGTAAGGCCGGCGACCTCGCGGCGCAGTGGCAGCGCTTCATCGAGGAAGCGCAGAAGAAAGAAGACAAGCGCACCGTGCGCGAGCAGAACAGTTGGCTCAGCGAGCACGGCTGCCTGCGCGCCGAGCTGGTCGAGCTGGATGGCGAAAGCTTCAAGGTCGACAACCGCGACGCCGCGCTGGACGCCGCGCAGCGCCTCGGCTTCGTCCTCGACGACAAGCAGGAAACCGAAGACCCCAAGGCCAAGGGACCGGCGCAAAACCTGTGCACCTTCCTCGGCCACGTCGGCGACCAAGCGCCCGACTACCGCATCGAATCCATCCAGACCAAGCGCACCACCAGCAAGCCCGGCGCGCCATTCATCACCAGCACGATGCAGCAGGCCGCGGCCAACCGCCTGGGCTTCGCGCTCCAGCGCACCATGCGCATCGCCCAGCAGCTTTACGAAGGCGTCGACCTCGGCGGCGCGCAGGGGCAGACCGGCCTGATCACCTACATGCGCACCGACTCGACGCACATCTCCGGCGAAGCGCTCGGCATGGCGCGCGACTACATCGGCCAGCAGTACGGCGACCAGTACCTGCCCGCGAAGGCGAACGTCTACAGCTCCTCCAACCGCGATGCGCAGGAAGCGCACGAGGCGATCCGCCCGACCGACGTGTCGATCACGCCGCAGTCGATCAAGGGCAAGCTCAGCGAGGAGCAGTTCAAGCTGTACGATCTGGTGTGGCGGCGGTTCGTGGCGTCGCAGATGACCCCGGCGCAGTGGGATTCGACCACCATCCTGATCCAGAGCGTGAAGCCGAAGGCGGTGTTCCGCGCCACGGGGCGGACGCTGGTGTTCGACGGCTTCTACAAGGTCATGGGCGTGCCGACCAGCGACGACGTCGTGCTGCCCACGTTGGAAGAGCAGCAGCCGGTCGCGCCGATCGCGCTCGATCCGACGCAGCACTTCACCAGCCCGCCGGCGCGCTACACCGAGGCGTCGCTCCAGAAGAAGCTGGAGGAGGAAGGCATCGGTCGGCCGTCCACGTACGCTGCGATCATCCAGACGATCCAGGACCGCCAGTACGTGCAGCAGGTCAGCCCGCGCGACCGCCGGCTGATGGCGACGGACCTGGGCAAGGTCGTGACGGACATGCTGACCGAGGCGTTCCCGCGCATCATGGACGTGCCCTACACGCGCGAGATGGAAGCGGAACTGGACAAGATCGAGGAGGAGCATCACGACTGGCGGCAGATGCTGCGCGAGTTCTACGGGCCGTTCAAGGAAAACCTCGACGACGCGCACGAGACGCTCCAGCACGCCAAGGCGGTGACGGAGGAAGCGCCGTATGAATGTCCCGAGTGTGGCGGCGGCACGATGTACCGCTTCGGCAAGAACGGGCGATTCCTGTCGTGCGCGAACTATCCGGATTGCAAGTACGCCGCGCCGATCGACCGCGAGGGCAAGCCGATGCCGCCGGAGACGACGGACATCCTCTGCCCCGTGTGCGGCGAACATCCGATGACCCGGCGCGTCGGCCGGTTCGGCCCGTTCCTCGGCTGCGAGAATTACCCCGAGTGCAAGGGCATCGTGAAGCTCGACAAGAAGGGCCAGGTCGTGCTGCCCAAGGCGGCGCCAATGACCACGGACATTCCATGTCCGAAATGCGAAGCACCGCTTTACATGCGCGACTCCAAGCGCGGCTTCTGGCTGAGCTGCTCGAAGTTTCCCAAGTGCCGCGGCCGCGTGGGCTGGTCCACGCTCGACGAAGCGAAGCAGCAGGAGCTGGAGAAGCGCTGGCACGAGCACCTGAAGGAAAACCCTGTGCCGGTGGTGCGCACGACCGACGGCCGCGTGATCGAGGAAGGCTACGCGCCGCGCATCGTCAACGGTGAAGACGACGCCGACCGCGCCCCGGACGAGGACACCTCGCGCGCCAGCTCCGACGCGGCATAACGCGCACGGCATCTGAATATCGGGCGTGGCATCCCATAGCGGACGCACGAGTTTCAAGTGTCATTCATCTGACATTTTCAATCGTCAACCACGATCTGCCAACGGTTGTGCACCGGCTGGTGCAGGTGCTGCTCGCGCAGCTCGCGGAAGACCCGCGGATCGGTCACGACCTCGTCCGGCCGACGGGCGCTGCGCACGAGGAAGTCGGCTTCCGGCGGATAGCAGGCGGGCGGAACCGCCGCTTCATCATCTTCTGAATTGGCGCTGCCGCGGTTTTCCGGTGAAACGATCTCGCCCGGCAAGCGCGTGATCGGCGCGTTGGTCGGCAGCGCCGCGCTCTGGTAGCGCACGTCCATGCTCCAGCGGATCGTGTCCGTGCGGTTCTCGAAGCTCGCGTGCGGGGTCATGTTGGTCAGCAGCAGCGCGCCGCCTTTCTGGACCGGCACGCACACCGGCTCGGGCTCGGGCAGGTGCTCGTCCTGGATCACCAGGTATCCCCGGCTGCGATGTCGCGCGTGTTCGAGGATGCCGCGCCTGTGCACACCGGGAACGACCCAGAGACAACCGTTGTCGGCCGTGGCGTCGACCAGCGGAATCCAGACGGTGAGCATCAACCCCTTGTCGCAGTAAGGCTCGGTGTAGCCGGCGTCCTGGTGCCAGGGCACCTCGCCGCGCTTCAGGCCCGGCAGCTTGGGACGCAGGCGGTAGACGCTGGAGGCGATCAGCTCGGGGCCGCACAGTTGCGCGGCGACGTCGAGCAGCGGCTCGTGACGGATGAGGTTGAAGAACGCCGGCCCGGCCATGCTCCCTTCACCGATCGCGCCGCGCACGCGCGACGTTTCGCGCTCGATCGCGGCGAGGCGCTGCTCGAACGGCAACTCGTCATAACTGCGCGACAACTCGCCGTCGTCGATGACGCGCGCCGCTTCGTCGTCGATCGCCGCGGTGATCTCGTCGATCACCGGCTGCAGGTCGGCGTCGGTGAACAGGTTCTCCGCCACGAGATAGCCGGTGCGGTCGAACTGTTCGAGCTGCTCGCGCGAGAGCGGGCCGGGGGCGTCGGTGGCGATGGTGATCACGGCGAGTCTCCTGCGGCGCGGGGTGCTCGGGGGCGAGGATCCGGACCTTCGCTGCGCTCAGGACCGGCTTAAAGGTGCGGCGCTCGCGCGGTTCAAGCC
>JBMCXL010000122.1:0-8096 GCA_048621015.1 Phycisphaeraceae bacterium | reverse complement strand
CATGGGCGCCGCGCTCAACAAGCCGCTGACCGACCCGGTCAACGCGGACTACCAGTCGAACCTGAAGGGCTGGACCACGCTCGCCGAGCGGATGTACCTGTGGATGTACGCCCAGACCGGCAACAAGGGCGGGCTTGCCTTCAGCGCGCCGCTCCCGACCGTGTTCGTTTACGACGAGGACTTCCGCAACATCCACGAGCACGGGTTCGACGGCGTGTTCGTGGAGGGCGCGTACCGCTTGATCGATGCGTTCGGCGAGCTGCGCAGCTACGTGTTGTCGCGCCTCGCCTGGGACCCGACGCTGGATGCCGAGCCACTCATCGACGAGTTCCTCGCCGGCGTGTACGGCGACGCGGCGGTGTACCTGCGCCGGTATCTCGACCTGCTGCGTGAGGCCGACGCCCGGCACGACCAGAACATCCGCTACGGCTTCTCGGTGTGGGACATCCGCATGTTCGATGCGCCGACGATGCTCGAGGCCGAGCGGCTGCTGGACCGCGCCGAACGAGCCGTGGCCGGCGGCCCGGAATCGCTGCGCCGGCGCGTGCGCCGGTTCCGCCTGCCGCACGACGGGGTGATGCTCGCGAAGTGGGACGACCTGGCCGCCGAGGCCGCGCAGCAGGACCTTGACTGGCCCTCGAACCGCGAGGCGCGGTTGGCGCAGGTGGAAGCGACCGCCAACTGGTGGATCGAGCAGCGCAACGAGCGACGGCCGCACAGCTACGCGCTGCGGCGCACCCGGGAGCGCGTGGACGAGTTTGTCGAGGAGCAGCGCCGGCTGATGGCGCTGGAGCGCAAGCCCCTGCCCGCTTTCTTCGATCAGTTCGATCCCGAGGACGTGTACAGCTTCACACCGGAGCGCTTCCGTGTCGGCCATCGGGAGAAGTGGTCCGTGCGCCGGGACGATCCCGAGGCCGCCTCCGGTCGAGCGGCGGTGCAGTTCGGCGACGTGGGGCGAATGCAGACAACGGTGCTGCTTCAAACGATCGGCCTGTACGACCACCGCACGCCCGACCAGCGGTGGGACGTGTATGTCTCGGCCAAGGTGCACGCCGACGCGGACATGACCGGCGAGGCGTTCTGCATCGGCTACCACTCGCGCAATGATGAGCACAAGCGCCGGCACTGGATCAGCTTCGACCAAGTCGAGCGCGGCGAGTATCACCTGTACAAAATGCCGGACCTTCGTCTGACCGAGGCGGGCCACCTCTGGCTGTGTCCCGCCGGCCGCGATGGCATCGGCGAGATTTATTACGACCGGTTCATCCTCGTTCGGCAGTCGGAATAGCGCGCCGCACAAGCAGGACCGCGAATCACAGGACGGGAACCGAGCGCCTTGCGAAGTGAGATTTGTTGATGAGCACCACGCTGACCGAACACGCGACCGAAACGCGCCGTCGCGCCGCCCGTTTGCCTTCGGAGGTGAGCTATCGGTCGGACGTCGCGATGCTGATCTGGGATGTCTGCACCGCGCTTGTGCCGGACTACGAAGAGTTGTGGCACCGCTTTCCGTGCGCCGATGGGCTGCGCGACATCTCCATCCTGGACGGGAGCGGCACGCCGACGGACGTGGATCGGCTGCTGGCACGTCTGCACGATGGTGTCTACAACTATGTCAGCATCGCCTGGCTCTTGTACCTGCCGCACTGGGTCGTGGCCGCGGAGCAGCGTGGCAAAAGCCCCAGGGCGTATGCCGACGAGATTTACGATCGCTGCCAGCGCACGAACGCCGAGCTTGGCTTCCGGGGCGTCTGGATCGATCTGTATGGCGAGGTCGCCAACAGCATCCAGTGGCCGATGGGCAAGACGTTCACCAAGCGGGAGGCGCTGCGGTATCTGCGGTCCTACATGACCGACGGCCGCGCACTGTCCGGCCATTGGAAGCGAATGGTGGATCCGGCGACCATCAGCTTCTACACCGACGCGCGAGCGCGCGCCGACAGCCTGCGCGAGCTGCCGGTCAAATACACGGACGGCGCGCTGGCGGCGCTGCATGAGGCATACCGCCTCGGTTTTCCCCTGGTGATGTACGAAAGCCAGTGTCATGCGCACAACCCGACGCAGGCCGGCATCGCCTTCGCGCGCGGCGGCGCGAAGCAGTGGGACGCGTTCTGGGGGGTGGACTTCTCGCCGTGGGGGCCGGTCGAGGCGCAGGTGACGATCACCACCGAGGGCCGGCGCTACAGCAGCCAGACGCCCGACCACCTCGAGCGCTCGTGGCTGACGGCGTATCTGAGCGGCTCGAACTTCACGATGTATGAGCATGCGCACCGTTTCTTCTATGCGCGCACGGAAACGGGCAAAACGCTGCTGAGCGATTACGGCCACGCGGCGATGCGCGTTTACGGACTGGTCGAGGGGCCACTGGCTGAGCGCGGCGCGCCTGTGGCGCCGTTCGCGATGCTGCTGGAGGAGGCGAACGGCTATGGCATGGAGTGCTGCCGCTGGCACGATGAGCAGGGGCACGTGAACGTCGAGCCGACGACGCCGAGGTTCACCAGCGAGCCGGAGATGCCGGTGTGGGCCGGGGTGACCGAGCTTCAACCCGAGGACGTGATGGTTCATCGTTGCGTGCAGGCGCTTTGGCCGCAGGCGTCCGAGGCGTGGCAGGACGCTTGGCCGGACGGCGCCGAGGCCGACCATCCGCCGGACGAGATGGGCGCACGCCTGCGCCTCGGCCTGGACGATCCGCGCCGGTATAACCGCTATCTCCACCACAGCGCGTGGGCGGACGCATTTGATTTCGTGAACGAAACGATCGACCCTGAGGTGTTGCAACGGTTCTACAAGGCCGTGTTTCTCGTGGGTGGCGTGCGCGTCGAGGGGAATCTGTTCCAGCGCTTGCAGCGCTACGTCGAGCAGGGCGGCCACTCCGTCGTCTGCCTCGACCAGCTCGACACCGATGCGCTGCGGCAGTTGGGGCTGCGACACGAAGGCACCGGCGCCCGCCGCCTCGGGTACACCGCGCGCCGCGACGACGGCACGACATTCAGCTCGCGCGAATGGGTGTGGCTTCTGGACGTGGCTGTTGCGCCGGCCGACGCAACCGTGACCTGCGCCGATGACAAGACGGGCGCGCCGTTCGTACTCGACGTGCCGCAAGGCAATGGCCGGTGGTCCGTGGTCATGGTGCCGCACGGCATGACGATGGGCGCTCGCGGCCTCGCGGCGGTGTACCGTGACGTGATCGATCGGCTGTATGCAGCGCACGTTGGCGTGCGGTATGAAGGGGCGCCCGTGCAGATGATCGTGAATCGCCGGCGCGAGGACGTGCTTCTGACACTGCTGAATCACACCTCCAATCGCTGGGAGGGGAGCTTGAAGCTGGACGGAGCCGTCGAAGGGGCGGTGCATGACGTTTACGAAGTGACCACGGGGCAGTCCTATCCCGAGCATCTCGTGCAGCGCCAGGGTGCGACGGTGCGCGTGCCGGCGGCGGTTGAGCCGTTCAATTACCGGCTGCTGGCTTTCAGCACGGTGGAAAGGGGCGGGCTCGAGCGATCTCGCCAGCAGAGTCCGCCGGTCGCCGACGACACCCGTTACAAGGCCGTGCGGGATCTGGGCGCCGCCGGCCGGATCGATGAGGTCCTGCCCTCTGCTCCTCAAGCGCATCGGTCAGAAAGTCCATAGCTCCCGTGCTGTGGCGCCGATGTGACGTGCCACAGCGCCACATTGGTGGAGGCGGCATCTCTGACGTACCGTTGCCTGGCGTACTTCAGGTATGCGACAGCGACCTCCGTGACCGTGACCTCGTCTGTCCCCGCCTGAGAGGTACGCGCCGGCAGCTCGCGTCCGTTGTTCAGCCACTCAGCTATGAACCGATCGTAGGCCTCTTCGGCTTTCGGGCTCCCCCACGGACCGCAGTAGTGACGGCGACCGCCAAGGTCGACGACAGCGTCGCGGCCGTCGCGGCTCGACTTCGGGTGCTTACGGGTGAGTTTCGGCATCGGTGCGGCTCCTTAAACCACGGGTTAGCGGGGTTTGCAGACTGCCGCACCTTCGGAGAAGGGCTGACGCTAAGTAGCGTCCTCGGCTTAGATCAGGCGAATGTCCGCGGCAGGAGTCGAACCTGCAACCTTCGGCTCCGGAGGCCGACGCTCTATCCAATTGAGCTACGCGGACGCAGGCGGGCGGGCCCGGGGGCGTCGCATTCATGATAGCAGGGCGGGATGAAGGGTAAAGTCGATGCCGCAGGGCGGTCAGTGGCACCCGACGTGCACCGTCAAAGTATTCCACTACCGGCAGGGCCTGCGGGGTTGTAGCGCCGCGGCTTCGCGACGATGGCGGTGGGCCGGGGGCCGGGGCTGTGCGATGCGCGGTGGAGCGCGTGGGCCCGTTACTGGTCGTCCGCCAGCACGCTCACGCGAACATTGTCGATCAGCACCGAGCCGATGCTCACGCGACGCGCGGCGGCGCCGCGGGTGCCTTCGACCAGGTTCCAGATCAGGTACTGGGTGCCGTGCGTCAAGTCGACGATCACCTCGTGGGTCGTCCATTTTTCCGAAAGCTCGGCGACCTCGCGCAGCGAGCCGCCGCCGTTGGAACGGGTGATGTTCAGATAGGGCGGGCCTTTGAGCAGCTTCGCGTCGAACCGCACGCGCAGCGATCGGTCTTTTGGCACTTCCTCGGTCAGCTTGCACGCGACGCCGGTTTGATGCGCCAGGTAGGTGCCGCTGTCCAGGTCATCGAGCACGATGTGCAGCGCGCCGTCGGAGTCGTCGGCGGTGTCTTCGGTTTCATGCTGCACGAAATCGGGGCGTTGCTCGCGCTCGGACTCGCCGTTGCGGTTCAGCGCCGAGCCGGTCCAGTGGTCGGTGTTTTCCTCGAAGTCGCCGTTCGCGGCCAGGTTCACCGGCTGGGACGCGGGCGCGTCGGCGCCGATCAGCATCAGCAGCGCCGCCAGCGCGAGGCACGAGCATCCGATTGACATGGCATGTTTCATCATTTCAGTTCCTTTCATCTCTTTCCTTTCATCTTGTCATCTTGAAGCGGCGCGCGTGTCATTGGCCGCGCGGCTGGATCGTGACCGAGCGTGTTTCGGGCGCGACGCTCAACGAGCGCCATTGTGGGTCTTCGTCGTCTTCCACGGAAACGCCGGTCTGGGCGGGCACGTGCCAGTCGCGCGGCAGGTGGATGCGCAGACGGGTTGGCTCGCTCGGCGCGGCTGCCGCGTCGAGTTCGAGCCGGGCTTCATCCGGGCTGCAATGGAGCATGGCGGCGTGCTCACTTTCCAGTCCCCAATCCCCGTGCACGATGCGACCGGCGGCACCGAGGGCGAGGACGAGGGACTCTTCGCGTTCCCGGGCGAGCGCGGCGGTGCCTTCGAGCAGGAGCTGGTCGTCGATCCGTGCGGTGGTGCGCTCGGCGGTGAGCAGGATGTGATCGGTGCCGAACGCGCCGTGCACCTTGACGGCGTGGTGGTCGGCAAGGCGCTCGAAGCGCGGCGAAGGGGCGTCGCGGCGGCGCGGGAAGATGACGACCAGGTAATCGCCCGCGCCCGGCCGTTGCAGGTGGAGCAGGTCCTGGTACTGATCGTGCGGCTCGGGGATGTGATAGCTCACGCCGAGGCGGGCGGTCTGGCGGGGTGTGTCGCGCGGCAGGGCGACGAAGTATTCCACGTCCACGTCATACTTGCCGAGCGCGGTGAAGCGATCGCCTTCGAGCGGGCGCGCGTCGCGCGCGTGGTTTCCGCCGTGCGCGGCTGCGAGGGTGTCGGGTTGCGCCGCCTGTTCGGGCGTGGCCAGGCCGTCGGAAGCGGACCACATCTGCCAGACGGTGGGCTGATCGGTGGTGACGCGATCGTGCAGGACGATGTAGCTGGCGTCGGCTGGCGTAGCATCTTTGACCAGGGCGACGCGGCGCGACCAGCGGAGGGGCAGGTCGGCGGTGTTTTCGACGGTGGGCCAGTCCGGCAGATCGAGGGGCGCTTCGGGGCGCCGGGCGTACTGGCGATCGGTGACGCGCGCGTGTGTGAAGTCGAGGCTGGGGGTGCTGGAGGCGGCGGCGAGTTCGGTTTCGCCTTCGAGGCGGTAGTGGTCGCGCCGATCCGGCGCGTCGGCGGTGCCGACGGGGCGCGCCGGCAGCACGCGGTTGAGCAGGAGCGTTTCGCGCTCGGTGTATCCCTTGCCGCGGAAGCGCGAGAGGATCGGCGCGCCCTTGGCCCAGACGGCGGGGAGCGTGGCGTTCTCGCTGTGGTAGACGGTCTGCGCGCCGGGTTCGACGACGAAGTTGAGGTAATACTCATCGGGCGTGCCGAGGCGATGGCGCATGATGACGCCGCGACGCGGGAACACGTTCATGCCCCAGTCGGGTGTTTCGGCGGGGAGGGAGGGGTCCAGGTAGACGTAGTCGAGTCCGCCGAGGCGGTCGGTGACGAAGTCGTGGCTGTAGCCGAGGCGTTGCCAGACCCATTGCTGGGTGCGTGCGTAGTCGGGGTCGCTCTCGGCGGTGGCGCGCGCCATCAGACCGGCCAGGCCGGTGTGTCGATGCGAGGGGCCGCGGCCGAGCGGGGGCGTGCCGGCGATGTCGCCGAGGCCGGGGTGGGGCGGGGTCATCTGCTGGGCGAGGAAGGTCATCAGCTTTTTGAGGCGCGGGTCGTCGACGTAATCGCCGAAGCCGGCGTTGCTCGCGGCGATGCTGTAGGTGAGCAGCTTGGCGGCGGAGACGTGGGCGTAGTTGGCCAAGCTCTCGCCGGCGCCGAGGAACTCACCGGCCGGTCCGATGTTCTCATCCAGCCACTTCTCGAGCATCGCCTGGGCGCTGCGCGACCATTGCGCGGCCATCGGATGTTCGGGGATGGCCGCGGCGAGGATGCCGAGGTTGAGCACGTACGCGATGCTCATGTTGAGATTGCCGGAGCTGTAGCCGCGCTCCATCGACCACGTTTCGGGGCTCGCCAGGTGGTAGCCGAGATAGGCGAGCTGCGCGCGGAAGAGGGAGCGCTGCTCGGGTGAGATCAGGTCACTGTCGATCAGCGCGTCGTACTCGCAGACGACCTGCGCCGCGCCGCGCATCACGTCGAACCCACCGAGCAGCGCCAGATGGGCGCGCAGGCGATCGACGACCTCGTACTTCTCGGCCAGCGCCTTGTCGCCGGTCATCAGGTAGAGCGAGAACGCGGGTCGATCCTGGTAGGACGGGGTCGGCTTGCGGTAATGGGCGCGCTCGGTCAGCTCATCGATCAGCGACTCACTGGGCTCGTGCGTTTCACGATATGTCTCCATCTCGTCGCGCGTGACGTAGAGGCGGGGATGCGGCGGCGCATCGCTTTCCCAGTCGAGCACGTAATCCTTCACGCGGTTCAGTTGATGCCCCAGGCCCGGCGCTTCGCTTTCGGAAGCGGACGCCACGCCCTGCTTGCGCTCGGATGCGTCGCCGCGGGACGCCACCCCTTCGACGCCGTTGCCGAGCAGGCCCATGCGCTGGCCGGGGCTGTCGGTGAAGTCGAAGTAGATGGCGTCGTCGAGGCTCTTGTGCAGTGTGACCCACTGCTGATTCATGCGCGGGTTGGCGTTGGAGACCCACGTGCCGGGCGGGGCGGGCTCGACCCAGTCGCCGGCATGGGTCGCCGCGAGGTGCGCGACGGGCTCGCCCTCGCCGTCGGTGAAGCGCAGCGTGGTCTTGGTGTGCTGGTCCCACCAGTCCGACCATGGAACCAGGTGCACGAGTCGGCCGGCGCGCTCGTCGGTGAGGTTGACGTCCATGAGGCCGTCAGAGCGCTCGCCCCAGCGGTTGTTGGCATACTCGGTTTCGATCGGCATGTGCAGCGGCTCGATGCCGGGCGTCAGGTTCAGGCGCCATCCGCCAGTCAGTTCCACGGACGAAACGGTGTCGCGGCCGGAGCCGTCGTCGTCGCTCTCTCGCCGAAGGGGCTCGACATCCGTGCGCTCGACGTGCATGCGCCAGCGCATCTGCGCATCGCGCGCCGCGAGATCGAAGGTGAGCGTCATCGTCGAGTCGTCCTCGTAGCGGTAGCGCACGCGATGGCGCGCAAGCACGGGGCCTTGCTCAACGAGCGCCGCCTCGTAGCCCGCGATCTTCTTGTCACCGTGCATGGCGCTGCCGCCGAACCAGCGGCCGTCGGCGGTGCGCAGCTG
>JBMCXL010000121.1:0-8109 GCA_048621015.1 Phycisphaeraceae bacterium | reverse complement strand
GATGATGTGGGCAGGCTGGTGGAAACAAGCTTCGACGCATCGAGGGATTGAGCGCGGAGCCGGCGCGATTAAGCCGCCGAGTGCCCCCGACGACCTTGTCAATGTGAATCATGTGTTCGGCGCGCTCGGAAAACGCGCTGGGAATCTTCAATCTTTCAAACAAGAGGAATCACTATGTCGCATCAGCGTTGGCATGTTGCCCGCATTTCGTGCTTGAGCGCAGTTCTGGGCCTGGCATTGACCACGGTGCCCGCACTCGCGCAGGACATCGGAGATGAGGCGCAGGCTGCAGCTGCTCGGACCGTGATCTCGCCCACCGATGCGCCGGGCCGGCGCGGTGGGCCATTGGCCGGCGTGGAGCTGCCGCTGATGCCGACCGAGCACGGCGAGCCGGCAGGATTCCCGGGCTCGATCCCCGAGTTGCACGAGCAAGCGCGGAAGGATGGTGAAGCTATGAAGTTCACGCCGCAGGGCCAGTTTCCGGTGCGCGAGCTGCGTGATGGGTCGCCGGAGATGTGGATGGCGTACATGGACAAGTACATGCCGGTGCGCTCGATGTTCGATCGGCAGAGTCTGGTGCGGGCGTTTCGCGCGACCGAGCTGGACGTGGCCGATGGGCGCGTCGAGTCTTATGCGGCGCCGGTCATGTGGGTCGCACGCCACGGGGATGGCACGCCGACGGGCCGGCACTGGTCGCCGCGCGACGTGGTGCGCACGGGCGTGAAAAATCCGGTCTACGAGCTGGGCCTGGGCGAGCTGTCGATCGGGATGTATGCGATCAAGGTGCTGGGCGCCGTGGAGCCGAAGGCAGTTCATCATGTGCGCAAGCCGCTGTACGTGACGGTCGAGGTGAATGATCGGCCCGGCGGCGGCGTGAGCCGGTATCGACACCGCGCGGGATACAACGCGGAGTTCTACAGTGTCGCGGAGATCTATTTCCACATCGATGAGCAACGCGACTACAGCGCCAAAGTGTACGTCGATGAAGGCAGCGCCGTCGACCTGCTGCTCTACAACATCGAGCTGCACGACGCGCTGACGGGCATCGACGTGGCGGCGCACAAGACGCGGTCGACGCTGTTCACGGAAGCGGAGCGCCGGCGGTTGCGTGAAGAATGGTCCTCCGATAAGACGGGGAGGCGAGCCAAGAGGCAGGCGAAGCTTTTCAAGATGCTGGCGGGCCGGGAGTTTTCTCAAGAGGAGCGCTGGCAACGTGATGAAGCGCTGTGGAACGCATGGATTCCGTTGAACACCCAGCACGGCGACCTTGGCGACAGACGTCGAGCCAAGGGCGTGAAGTTCGGCGCGGGCAATCTTTCGGCCGACGAGCTGAGGAAGAAGTATGGCCAATGGGTGCACGTCTGGCCCAACGTACACCAGGGCATGGCGCATAATCTAGTGCCGGGCAGGGTGCTCATGGTCAACAAAAAGCTTGACCTGGAGTACACGATGGCGGACCTTGCGGCGTGCCGGCCGCTGCCCGACCCCTACCCGTTCAAGGACGACGGTTCGGGGCTCTACACTGCGGGCGAAGCGCCGAACGAGGCACGGAACTGGATTCCAATTGCCGTGGCGGTCAACGAACGCGGCCAAAGCTACACGCGTTACCTGAATCGAACCGCCGCGCCCGCTTATCACTACGCGAGTAACGAGACGCTCGGCCGCGATGCCGCAGTGATGCTCATCCGCCTGGCGTACGACTGGCCGACGTTCGACCAGTTCAACAGGATTAACAACAAGCTCGCGCGCGCCGGCGGTTTCGGACGCGATCAACATGCGCGGCAGCGCGAGACGAACTATGTCCGCTGGCCCGGGTATCCGCAGTATCACAAACCCATTCGCAACTACGACTGGCTCTACGACCTGATCGACGGCAACCAGGATCTGGCCGACTCGGTCCACCGCTTCATCCCCTGGGTCCAAACGGACGACGACGTGCTGGCGCTGCTGGACAGCTACCTGCTGCGCCACACGGCCAAAAAAATCCTGCGCTATCACTGGCACACCGGCGAGTACAAGATCGCCATGATGGCGACGGTGCAGGATGCGCCCGAGCTGACCGAGCCGTGGATGCAGTGGTTGTTCACGCGCACCTGGGTCTATCCGCTGCCGCCGACGGGGCTGGGCGACCTGGTGGTGAGCGGCACCGGCCGCGACGGCATCGAGTTCGGCGCGTCCAGTTCCTACGGTCTCGGCGAGAACGCCTTTCAAAAGGCGCTGGCGCTGGAGCCGTACCTGCGCATGGGCGGCAACACGAAGTACGACCTCTCCGATCCGCAGCGCTATCCCAAGACGGTCACCGCGACGTACTGGCCGCTGCGCATGTACGTGGCGGGGCTCAACTTCGTGCGCGTCGGCAACGTGACCGGGCCGGACAAAGGCTACGGCTACCTGTTCGACAACAAGCATTTCAGCGCCGCGGCGCGCAGTGGATGGAAGTGGACTGAGGATTCGCGTTTCGCCTATCTGTTGGCGCACTTCTTCGGGCGCGTCGGGGAGAGCGAGAAAGAGTGGGCCGCCATCGAGACCGCGGCAAAACAGGTGGATCGCGCGCCCTGGCTGACCCTGCCTTCGCGTTCGCTGCCGCAATGGGCGACGATTCTCGAATCCGGCCGCGAGCACGATGATTTTCGCTTCCGCCGCACCGTCTATGTGCGCACCGGCCAAGCTTGGGGCCATCACCACAACGACACGCTCGACCTCCAGATGTACGCCCACGGCCTGCCGATGACCACCGACGGCGGCCAGCGCCCGGGCTACTCCAAACCGGGTGATCGCTCGACGCGCATGCACAACGTCGTCGAAGTGGATGGGTTCGGCGATGACGACGGCCAGTGGCTCGGCCACTCGTGGGCGCGGGCGCTCAGTGACACGAGAGGTGCGCAGTACATGCGTCTCGCCGCCGTGCCGCCGCCGAACCACCGGGATGTCAGCCTCTACGAGCGACAGGTCGCGCTGATCGATGTGGACGAAGGCGAAGGCTCGCGCAAGCTTCGCCCCGAGCAGCTTCAGCCGGGCGCGGAACTGCCGGCCGACGTCGTGACGCCGAATTCTTATGTGGTGGACATCGTGCGCGTGGCCGGCGGCAACCGGCACACCTACAGCTTTCACGCCTCGCTCGCCGATCAGGTCCAGACCAATGCACGCCGCATCACTCCCTTTGAGAATATCGAAGAAGGTGGCAAAGATCGCGCCTATCTCGCCAAGATGCGCGAGCCACGCCAGGCAGGGGATGCGCCGGATCATTTCACCGCCACCTGGCGCATGAAGCTCGAACAGGACGGTCCCGCGCAGGGCGAGAAGGAATATCTCAAGGCGAGCTACCGCGAGAACGAGCCGCGCAAGTTCACGCAGCTGCACCTGCTTGGTGTAAAAGATCATCGTGTGCTGCGCGGAACGCAGCACGGTCGGCAGTGGGGCTACGAGCTGCCGATGGTGTTCGTGCAGAAGCGCGGACCGAACGATGAGCCCGGCATCGACGGCGATCTCCAGTCCGCTTACGCCGCCGTCATCGAGCCTTACGCCGGCGAGCCGTTCATCACCTCGATCGATCGGTTGACCGTCACTGACAACGAAGACGATGCGCAGCGCGCCGTCGCGCTGCGCGTGCGCACGGTCGAGGGCCACCGTGACCTGATCTTCGCCGATGGTCGGCCGGACAAGGTTCGCCGAATCGAAGGTGACGATGACATCACCATCGCCGCCGAGCACGCATTCTATTCCACGGACGAGCAGGGCCTGCGCCAGGCCGCGCTGACCGGCGGCACGCGCCTCGACACGCCGCGGCTGAAGCTTCAACCCGCGCGCAGCGAGCACACCGGCACGGTCACCGCGGTGGACTATGCCCGCAAGTCGCTGACCATCGACCCCGGCGACGCCCCCTGGCCCGAGCAGACCGACAGCCAGCGCCTCTTCGAGGTCGGCACCGGCGCTCACTGGACCGGCTACACCGCCACCGCCGTCGCGGACGCCGCCGACGGCAAGAACAAGATCACCGTGCTGCGCAGCGCAGACGCTTTCCTCTCGCGCATCCGGCGCGTTGATCCCGAGCAGCGCCGCGTCTACACCACCCTCGGCCTGCCGATGCGCGCAGGCAGCCCCACGCGCGGCCTGACCGACCACTGGGTCGCCTCCAACGAAGACGCCACCCGCTTCTGGCGCGCCACCTACAAAGGCAGTGCCGGCAATGCCGAGTACGCCTTCACCCTCGACGGCCCCGTCTCCGAAAGCGACTTCGGCGAAGACGGCGCCCTGCGCCTGTGGGAGTACGGCGTCGGCGACCAGGTCCGCCAGTCCACCGCGGTCAATCTCCGGCGCATTGATACGAACACCTACATGCTTCACGGCGACACCGAGGTCACCCTCTCGATCCAGGGCGCGCACGTGCAACGCTTCATCAATGAAAACGAGACGTGGCAGACCCTGGATGCCGAGGCGGCCGACGGGTGGGTGACCGTGACGCTCGCCGCCGACATGCTGCGCGGCGGCGTGCAACTCCGGATCACCGAATGAGCGCCGACGGAGAAGCTCCCATGCCTGATCCCCGCGCCTCGCCTCAGCCCTCCGCCACGACGGAGGCGCCGGCTTACACATTGCCCGAGCACGCGCCGCTGGTCCGCTGTTTGCGCGCGCCGCTGACCGACCACGTGCGCACACGCTTCTACCAGGCCTGCCTCGATGCGACGGTCGATCACCTGCGCACCGAATGGGACGTGGAGCGCGGTCTGATCGGCACCGCCGGCATGGACCTGCCGCACGAGCAGATCGGGGGCTACTGGCAACTCTCCGCCGCGGAGCGCGCCGCGCGCACTGACCCGCGGGCCCGGGCCGCCTACGACCGCAACGCCGGCCGCGCCGGCACCAGTCCGCTGGCGGTGGCCGCCTTCTGCTGGTACTCGCCGCTGTCGCGCCACCGCGGCGATCCCGACCTGCTGCGCTATTTCGCCAACGGCCTGCACCACTTCGCCGCCAGCGTCGGCGAGGACGGGGCCGTGGCAACCGCCGGCCTCAACGGCGGGGTCTGGGCGCACGGCTGGGACGTCGAGGGGTTGATCTACGGCCTGGTGTTCGCCTTCGATGGGCTCCAGCATGCGCATCCCGCGGCCATCCCGGTCGCCATCGCCGCCTTCCGCCGCGCCGCGACGCGCGCGCAACACATCACCGACATCGGCACCTACGGCAACCAGCGCTGTGTCCACGCCCTCGGCCTTTACAACTACGGCCAGATCCTTCAGGACGAAACACTGATCGCGCTCGGCGATCGCCACTGGCGCGACGCGCTGCCCAAGGTGCTCGACGCCACCGGCCAGGTCGTCGAGCAACACGGTCCGTGCATGCACTACTCCTACACCGCGTTCATCTACGCCTGGCTGAACCTGGCGGTGCGCGGCGACCGGCAGGAGGATGAGCGCGTGCTCAACTGCCTGCGCTGGTTCACCGACCACTGGACACGCTCGATGGACGTGATCGCCGCGCCCTCGGCGCGCAAGTACACCGAACAGCTGGGCCCGCGCGTCGTGGACCTGCTGCCGGCCGCCGAGCAGCTTGCGCGACGCGACCCGGCCGTGCGCGACCGGATTGATCGGGCGCTGCTGGCCCTGGCGCGGCAGCAGGGACAGGAGGGCGCGTCACCGGAAGCACAGCGGCTGATCGATCTCGATCCGTCTCTGCCGCGCGCATGCGGGCACGGCGCCTCGCCGTTGGTGTGGGCGATGCTCGTCTCAGAGGAAGACGACCACGCCGAGCGCGTGCCGAGTGATCCGGACCGGACCATGGAGGCGCATTACAGGTCCGCAACGCTGCTGAAGCGCGCGCCGATGCCTTATGTGCTCGTGCATCATCGCTACCAGACGCACTACAACTTCCGCTGCTTCCTGCCGCTGGCGGGCTTGCAGAGCTGGGCGCTGGGCGAGGAGCCGCCGATCATCCATCCCACGCCGTTGGCGCCTTCCACAACGCGCGGCGAAGGCCTGGACACGGCGCGCCAGGGGACCAGTCACAACTGGGGACTCTACGGCGCCGGCGCGATGGCGCTGGACGGGCGGTTTCATCCGGCGGCGAACGGGGATGAGCTGAGTTTCCTGGTCGCGCGGTTCGACTGGCTCTGGCAGGTGGTGTGCTTCACCGAGCTGTCCACCGTGCTGCTGTAGTTCGGTGCCGCCGGCCCGCGCCAGCACTGGTGGACCCTGAACCGCCTGGCGCCGGCCGAGCCGTGTCTTGCGCCGCGCGTGGTGCGCTTCGCCGATCGGCGCGCCTGTCTGCACACGACGCTGCCGACGCCGCCGCGCCTGGTCGAACGGCAGGAAGATCACGAGTGGGCGCGCGGCGTGCGCCAGCTCGAATACGAACGCACCACCTCACCCGCCGCGTTCGCGTTCTCCAATGACAGCTTCACGTTCGCCCCGGACGCTGCGCTGGAGGACCGGCGCCTGCGCTTCGCGGATGCGGCGGGGCGCTATGAGCTGATTCTGCACGAGAAATTCTTTCTGCCGGAGAACCCCGGCAACTTCAGCGTCGACCCGTTCGAGCTGGCCCAGCGAATGATCGCGCGGCGCGTGGATTGACCGCGACAGCGGCTTGATCTCCATGTCTGAGCACTGGATGCAAATCCAGTGCTGGATGTGTATTCTCTTTCAGGAGACCGTCGCCTGATCGGCCGCCGCGCCCGTCGAGGTGTGCGGCAGGTCCGCGCTGACATCGAGCACGGTGAAGAAGGGCGCGACGATGTTGCCGTGGCGATCGACACCGACCGAGTCGAACTCCTCAGGCAGGACGTGCCATCGGCCGACGAAGTGCAGGTGTCCCTCCGGCATCGCGGCGATATCAGCCACGCTCCTCGGCACGCGCCCCGCCTCATCGCGGATGGGACCGTGCTCGACGGTGATGTCCGGCGCGCTGAAGGAGGCGCTGAACAGGTGCATCACGGGGTGCTCCAACTGGTTGCGCTCCTGGTCCTTGCGGTGCGCCCAATAGAAGCGGTTCCCCGCGACGGCGAGCCTGGCCCATCGCAGACCGAGTGCGGAAACGGGCTTGATCTGCTCGAATGCGCTGGGAGTGCCGTCGAATCGGCGAGAATCGAAGATCCAGAACCCGTCCGGGAACAGGATAAGCGCTCGGTCCTCGTCGAGCGGGGTAAGCGTGCACCAGTGGGTCATGCCGTTGGGCAGCGCCTCGGGGTGGCGCTCGATGCGGCCGGTCTCGGCACGGGCGACGAACAGGCCATCTTCCTGTTCGCCACCGTGACGCAGGGTGAACCAGCAGTCGCCGCGTGAGTCGACGTGCAGGTGCTCGCACGCCTGGCCGTGCTTGTGATCACATTCTTCGAGCGCGCGAGGATCGTCGTTGCTTCGGATGTACCACGGCGCGATCAGGCCGAGGTCCTCATTGTTACCAGTGGCCAGGTCGATGCGGTGCAGGTGCGGGCCATCGACGTCGGGGCGGTTGTGGAAAGGTGTGGTGTAGAAGTAGATCCTGTTGTGGCTTCGGTCCAGACCAATGCCAGAGTAGTTGGTGTAGTTCGGATGTACGATGCCGAGATCGCGCAGCGTGCCGGTGGCCAGCTCGTAGGCCATCAGGTGCGAGCCGGTGTAGGCAGCGGCGCCTTGGGGTGTGTAGTCGGACAGATGCGTGCCGAAGTAGAGCCAGCCATCGTGCTCGAGCACATCGCTGTGGACCTTGCCCTGCGCGGGCACCTGGTTGGAATCTTCACCACAGGCGCGGGACATGTCATTGCAGAGTAGCTTGATCTTGCCGGTTTCGTGATCGCCGGGGATGTAGCGGAAGAATGGCGCGCCGATGTCTCCCCGGTGGCTGCCCGCGAAAAAGTAGGTGCAGCCGTCGGAGGCGCGTGTGATACCTTGCCACTGGCCATCCAAACCCGGGACATGATGGTTCAGGCACTCATTACGAAGTATTTGCATGGCGGAATGGTCCCCACTGTGTTGGGCAGTCGATATTGCGTTGCACATGCACGACGCGATGTCGCTTTCGAGTCGCACTTAGGTGGGTTGCGCCTGACTCGGTGCTTGTTGTTGCGCCAGCCGCAGCTTGACCTTATCCCAGTTCTCGTAGGGGCGCAGGCCGTCGCGGTGGGCGGAGGCGAGGATCGCT
>JBMCXL010000120.1:0-8125 GCA_048621015.1 Phycisphaeraceae bacterium | reverse complement strand
GCGAGGGCCTCCTTGAGTTCGTGGTAGCTCTGGGCGAGGGCCTGGGGGATGATGCGGACGCCGGCGATGGCGTCCATGAAGTTCACGTCGCCGTTCCAGCGGGGGACGATGTGCAGGTGCACGTGGCCGGGCAGTCCCGCGCCGGCGCAGCGGCCGACGTTCATGCCGAGGTTGAGGCCCTGGGGATTCATGGTGGCTTTGAGCAGGCGTTGGCCGAGGGCGGCGAGCTCCATGAGGCCGGCGCGCTGGTCGGGGGTCATGTCGGCGAGGTCGGGCAGGTGGTCGTGGGGGGCGGCGAGCAGGTGGCCGTTGGTGTAGGGATAGCGGTTGAGCAGGAGCGTGCCGCGCTCGTCGCGCAGGAGGACGAAGCGTTCATCGCGCTCGGCGTCGGTCAGGTCGGGCCGGGCGGCATCGCAGAGGAAACACCCGTCGGCTTCATGGGCGGGGTCGGTCGGGGCGGTGCCGAGGCCCTTGAGGTAGCCGATGCGCCACGGTGCCCAGAGGTTCTGGTGGTTCATGTCCCATAAGGTAGGTCTGGAGCGGCGCGGGTGTCGAGCGGCGCCGGCGGACCAGCGCTCCGGCGGCGGGCGGCGGGAAGCGTTAGAATGGGCGGCCTACGGCATTTGCGCAAGTTAGCGGGGACGGCATGCCTTGGAGGCGACCGGGGACGGGGCTTGGCCGGTGCGACGGAAACCGAGGCGCTGCTTGAGATTAGCTCCGGTGATGCCGATAGGGAAAGCATCCACGGGGTGTCCCGCGTGGGGACCGTGGGGGGAAATCGGGTAACGATCCAGGGTAGAGGATGGAATCTGTTGCGTTGCTTGGCCTGGCGGTGTTGGCACCGCTGCTGACGGGTCTGCTTACGGTGCTGGTGCCGCGGCAACGCCTTCAGCCGCGCGTCTGGTGCGCCGCGGCGGGGCCGGCTGTGTCATTCGGGCTGGTGCTGTACTACCTGCTGACGGCGGGGGTGGCGTCGCCGGCGGATGTGGCGGCGAGCGCGCCGCTGGCGTGGATGCCGTCGCTGGAGCTGAACGTCGCGTTCCTGGCGGACGGTCTGGGGGCGTTCTTCGCGCTGCTGGTGGCGGGGGTGGGCCTGCTGATCGTGCTGTACGGGCGCGCCTACTTCGGCCGAGAGGCGGACGATCTCTACCGCTTCTATCCGACGCTGGGCTTTTTCACGACGGCGATGCTCGGCATCGTGCTGGCGGACTACACGCTGCTGACGCTGCTGTTCTGGGAGTTGACCTCGATCAGCTCGTTCCTGCTGATCGGGTGGGACCGCTACGACAAGAAGGCGGTGAACCTGGCGCTGCAGGCGTTTTTCACGACGGGCCTGGGCGGCATGGCGATGTTCGGCGGCGTGCTGCTGTTCGGATACGAAACGAATTTCTGGCGCTGGAGCGCGATCCTGGCGAACAGCGAGGAGCTGCGCGCCGCGATCGCGGGCAACGGCATGGTGTGGGGCGCGTTCGGGTTGCTGATGCTGGGGGCGATGACCAAGAGCGCGCAGTGGCCGTGGCATTACTGGCTGCCGGGCGCGATGGCGGCGCCGACGCCGGTGAGCGCGTTTCTGCACTCGGCGACGATGGTGAAGGCGGGCGTGTTTCTGGCCGGGCGCATGCTGCCGGTGCTGGGCGTGCTGGCGATCTGGCCGTGGCTGATCGTGCCGATCGGCGCGCTGACGATGCTGCTGGGCGCGGCGCTGGCGCTGAACCAGCACGATCTGAAGCGCATCTTCGCATACACGACGGTGAGCCAGCTCGGTTTGTTCATGACGATGTACGGCCTGGGCGCGATGGAATATCACCACGCGCCGAACATCGACTGGGACATCACGCAGATCGCGAGTCACGCCTTTTACAAGGCGCCGCTGTTCATCGTCGCCGGGGCGCTGGGGCACGTGTTGTCGCGCAAGCTGCCGAACCTGCACGGGGCGTTCCACAGCCAGAAGGCGATGTGCATCACGATGCTCGCGGCGGCTTACGCGCTGGCGGCGCTGCCGGGGACGATCAACTTCCAGGCGAAGGAGTTTTTCCTTTACGCGGTGTGGCACGCGAAAGAAACGATCGGCGCGTGGTGGATCGTGCTGATGGTGATGACGGTCCTGACGGCGATGTTCAACATGGCGATCTTCGTGCGCCTGTTGACGACGCTGATGGGTTGGCGGTTCGGCCAGAAATCACTGGAGGAGCACGAGGAAACGGACCATCACGACGAGCACCATCACGAGCATGGCTTCTGGGGCGTGATGCTGTGGGTGCCGGGCGCAATCCTGGTGCTGCCGCAGTTCGTGGGCGGGCTCGCGCCGGGCGTTTGGGAGATCGTGTTCGCGCCGCTCGAGACGAACCTGAACTACCACGAGCATATTCCGACGTTCTGGCACGCGATCACGCATCCGTCGCTGCCGCTTTACATGTCGGCGCTGGCGGTGGCGCTGGGCGCGGCGCTGGGGTTGAGCCCGGTGATGCGCGGCGCCGTGGTGGACGTACACGATAAGGTCTTCCCGTTCATGTACCGCGCGGCGGTGGACGGCGGCCGCCATGCGTTCGGCACGGTGCAGACCGGGCATCTGCGCCACTACCTGCTGTTCGTGCTGGGCGCGTTTCTGCTGGCGTTCACGGGCGCGGCGATGACGGGCATGGCGCGGCCGGAGACGAACATGCTCGAGCGCGTCGTGGAAGTGGCGCCGCAGGTGTGGGAATACTGGCCGGGCATCCTGGTCGGGCTGCTGGTGTGCCTGACGGCGATGTCGCTGCCGTTGACGCAGAACCGCGTGCTGCGCGTGCTGCTGCTGGGCGCGGCGGGGTTGACGGTGGTGGCGATGTTCCTGGTGTATCAGGCGCCGGACCTGGCGCTGACGCAGTTGACGTTCGAGATTATCTCGGTGCTCCTGTTCGTGCTGGTGTTGCGCCTGCTGCCGGAGCCGGTGCCGCGTCCGCGGCCGGGGCGGTTCTGGCGGTTGATCTTCTCGGCGCTGGTGGGCATCGCGTTCGGCTGGCTGACGCTGGTGGCGGCGACGTCGCCGATGGAGGACAAGGCCGCGCCGACGATGGGCCAGTTCTATGCGCAGCACAGCTACGAGGGCACCGAGCTGACCGAAGGGCGCGGCGGCGGGGGCGACAACATCGTGAACGTGATCCTGGTCGACTTCCGCGGGTTCGACACGCTCGGGGAGATCACGGTGCTGGCGCTGGCGGCGATGGGCGTGTGGTCGCTGGTGCCGGCGCTGCGTCAGAACCGATACCAGCATCGGCGCAGCGGGCGCAAGGAGGTGGTATGAGCTCGCTGATCCTGCGCACGGCGATGCGATTGATCGTGCCGTTGTCGCTGCTGTTCGCGGCGTACATGGCGCTGAAGGGACACAACCATCCCGGCGGCGGTTTCATTGGCGGGTTGATCGCGGCGGTCGCGCTGGTCCTGCATCGCATGGCGCAGGGGCCGGAGGGGCTGCGCCAACTGGTGCCGATTCATCCGCGCGACCTGATCGTGGCGGGGCTGGTGCTGGCGGTGGGGACGACGACGGTGCCGTTGCTGTTCGGCAAGCCGGCGCTCACGTCGGTGGTGGACTGGCACGTGCCGGGGCTGGCGGATCCGGTGCATCTGCCGTCGGCGCTGTTTTTCGATCTGGGGGTGTTGCTGGTGGTGGTGGGCGTGTCGATGGGCATGATCGTGCGCTTGAGCGAGGAGCTGGAACGATGACGGTGGTGCTGGCAATCTGCGTGGCGGTGGTGTTCACGGTGAGCGTGTTCATGATCCTCGGCCAGGAGCTGAAGGGGATCGCGATCGGCGTGTTCCTGCTGGGTCACGCGGCGAACCTGGCGATCCTGGCGATGAGCGGCTCGCCGGTGGCGGACCCCAACGGCGCCGAGCCGAAGCGGCCGCCGCTACTGAGCGAGGGCGCGGCGCACATGGAGCAGCCGCTGGAGGTCCTGGTCGACCCCCTGCCGCAGGCGCTGATCCTGACCGCGATCGTGATCAGCTTCGGCATGATGGGTTTCCTGCTGTCGCTGATGGTGGTGACGGCACGGCGGACCAAAACGTTGAACGTGACGGACCTGGCACAGGAGCAGCAACCGACGCCGAGCGAATCACACTGAGCGTTTCAAGTTCCAGGTTTCAAGTTTCAAGTTGTCCGGCGGCTTCGCCGCCGTCTCCGCGAACTTGAAACTTGAAACTCTGAAACTTGAAACTGAATCACCATGACGACTGACCTGATCATCCTGTTCTGCCTCATCCCGTTGACGACGGGGTTGATCACCGTGACGGCGGTGAACAACCTGCTGCTGTCGCGGCTGCTGGGGATGGTGAGCTTCGCGTCGATGCTGCTGCTGGCGGTGGGGCTGCTGATCTTCAGCCACCGCCACGACGGCGCGGTGCTGGTGTCCACGATCGGCGACTGGCCGGCGCGCTACGGCATCAACGTGGTGTTCGACAGTCTCTCGGGCCTGCTCATCGCCGCGGCCGCGGCCGTGTCCTTGGGCAGCTACATCCACTCGTTCATGAGCATGAGCCCGCGCACGGAGCGGCGCTACTTCCACCCGCTCATGCAGATGCTCATCTTCGGCGTCAACCTCAGCTTCCTCACCGGCGACCTGTTCAACCTCTTCGTCGGCTTCGAGGTGATGCTGATGGCCTCCTACGCCCTGCTGGCGATCGGCGGCTCGCGCCGGCAGCTCACGCAGGCGTACAAGTACGTGCTGCTGAACCTGATCGCCTCGACGATCTTCGTCATGGCCGCAGGCATGACCTACGGCATGTTCGGCACGCTGAACATGGCCGAGCTTTCGCACATCGTGCACACGCGCGTCGCCGCGGGCGAGCCGATGCCCACCGGTTTCCCGGCACTGGCGGTGACGCTGCTGATCGTGTTCGGCCTGAAAGGCGCGTTCTTCCCGCTGTGGTTCTGGCTGCCGGACACGTACTACACCGCGCCGATCGCGGTGGCGGGCTTGTTCGGCGGGTTGCTGACGAAAGTGGGCGTGTACGCGGTGGCGCGCACGTTCCCGCTGATCTTCGCGGCCGCGGACGAGTCGCGCACGGTGGTGGCGCCGATCATCGCCGTCTCGGCCGCGTTCACCATGTTCCTCGGCGTGCTCGGGGCGGTGTCGCACCACGAGATCCGGCGCATCCTCTCGATCCACGTGATCAGCCAGGTGGGCTACATGGTGTTCGGCATCGCGATCGGGGTGAGCGTGAGCGAGGCGCGCATCGGGCCGCACTCGCTGGCGGCGTACGCGCTGGCGGGGTGCGTGTTCTACATGATTCAGCACATGGTGGTGAAGTGCTCGCTGTTCCTGTGCTGCGGATTGATGGAGCGCCACACCGGCACGGACGACCTGGATCACATGGGCGGGCTGCTGAAGCGCGACGGCCTGCTCGCGCTGCTGTTTTTCATCGCGGCGATGAGCCTCGTGGGGCTGCCGCCGCTGTCGGGCTTCTTCGGCAAGTTGACGATCATCAAGGCGGGTTGGGAGCATTACTGGGGCCTGTCGATGTTCGGGCTGGCGACGGGGCTTTTGACGCTGCTGTCGATGCTGAAGATCTGGAGCTATGCGTTCTGGAACCCGGCGCCGACGACCCAGCCCCAGCGCGACGCGGGCGCCGCGCGGCGCTGGAACCGCTCGCCGCTGGCGCCGGGGTACGTGGGCGTGGCGATGCTGGTGATCCTGGCGCTGTTCCTGGGTTTCTTCGCCGAGCCGGTGTACCGCATCGCGTTCACGGCGGGCGAGCAGTTGGACAACCCGGAAGCGTACATCCACGCGGTGCTCGATCCGCACACGCTGGAGGAGATCGAGTATGCGGCGCGGGACGGTGCCGGTGAGCGCGTCGGCGCGTCCGCCGGCGGCGCGGCGGAGGTGCGCCGATGACGAAGATGCTGCTGCTGAACCTGTTTCTGGCGCTGGTGTACGTGGCGCTGACCGGCGACATCAGCGGGATGAACTTCCTGATCGGGTTCGGTCTGGGGTTCCTGGTGGTGACGGTGTTCTGCCGCGCGGTGGGGACGCCGAGCTATCCGCGGAAGTATTTTCGGCTGCTCAGCTTCGGGCTGTATTTTCTGCGTATTCTGATCATGGCGAATCTTCAGGTGGCGTGGGAGATCATCACGCCGAGCCTGAACATACGGCCGCGCATCATCCGTTACCCGGTGCACGAGTTGACGCCCGTGCAGATCACGACGCTGGCGAACGCGATTTCGCTGACGCCGGGCACGCTGACGTGTGACGTGGACGACGACGGGGAACATCTGTATATCCACGCCATGTACGGGGAGGATCGGGAGGCGACGGTGCGCAGCCTGGACGAGTTGAAGGACCGGTTGATGGCGGAGGTGTTCAGCCCATGAGCAGGAGCAGCGGCATGTGGGGCGCGACGATCATCGGCGGCGTGCTGACCGCGGTTCTGCCGTGCGCGCTGCTCGCGGCCGACGGCGGTGGCGGCGGCGAGGAACTGGTGGAGATGGGCTATCCGGCGCAGCTCGATCCGGCGGCGCTGTCGCCGATGGTGCGCATCGCGGTGGAGGTGGGCATCGTGGCGCTGGTGATGGCGATTCTGCTTTGCCTGCACCGGATCATGCGCGGGCCGCACCTGGCCGACCGCGTGCTGGCGACCGAGGCGCTGTCGATGCAGGTTGTCGGGCTGGTGATTCTGCTGACCATTCGGCTGGGGACGACGGCGTTCTTTGACGTGGCGCTGGTCGTGGCGATCATCGGCTTCGCCACCACGCTCGCGTTCGCCCAATACATCGGCGCCGAGGCGCGGCGCAAGCAGCAACAGGAGCGGCAGGCATCATGATTGCGCGCGATCTGTTCACCGTGGCGTTCCTTGCGATCGGGCTGTTTTTCATGTTCGTCGGCGCGGTCGGCGTCGTGCGGCTGCCCGATCCCTACAACCGCCTGCACGGCGCGACCAAGTGCTCCACGCTCGGCCTGCTCGGGCTGCTGATCGCCACGGTCGTGCACATCGGCGACCTGTCACTGGCGACCAAGGCGGTGCTGACGATGCTGTTCATCTTCGCGTCCAACCCGGTCGGCTCGCACATGCTCGCCAAGGCGGCGCTGCGCGACGGCGTGAAAAAGTGGCACGGCACAATCGACGACGAGTCGGAAGCGACGCACGTGCCGTGAAGTCGGCGCAGCCGGCATATATCCCCTCTCCCGCCGGGAGAGGGAAAGGGAGAGGGGATCTACAACAACCACGACCTGCTTCATCGCGAGAATGACGCCCGGTCGACCGCGATCCCCTCACCCGCCTCGTTGGACGTTCTCACGCGTATGAGCTTCCCCTGCTCGGCACCCTCTCCCGCCGGGAGAGGGTTTGGTACGCTGTGCGCCTGAATCTTTTCCCTTGGAGATGCACACGATGGCCAAGCAGAAGAAACAGGCATTGATCGTCCAGGGCGGATGGGACGGACACACGCCGAAGGAGTCCGCGGAGGTATTCGCGCCGGAGCTGGAGCGCGAAGGCTTCGACGTCGCGATGGAGAACACGCTGGAGATTTACGCCGACGAGCAGCGCATGCGTGCGATGGACCTGATCGTGCAGGTCTGGACCGGCGGCGAGTTGACGAAGGAGCAGTGGGAAGGCCTCAGCGGCGCGGTCTACCACGGCACGGGCCTGGCCGGCTTCCACGGCGGGCTGATCGATTCGTTCCGCGCCAACACCGGCTACCAGTTCATGACCGGCGGCCAGTGGGTCGCCCACCCCGGCAACTGCGAGCCGACGTACACCGTCAACATCGTCGACCGCGACCACGAAATCACCGCCGGCCTGGGCGAGTTCACCCTCCCCGACACCGAGCAGTACTACCTGCACGTCGACCCCGGCGTCCACGTGCTTTGCACCACCACCTTCACCGGCGAGCACGGCGACCCGAAGACATACCCCGCCAACACCGTCATGCCCTACGCCTGGACGCGCCGCTACGGCGACGGCCGCATCTTCGTCGCCGCCTGGGGCCACACCTACCGCGACTTCGACGTGCCCGAAGCGAAGGAGATCGTGAAGCGCGGCATGGCGTGGGCGAGTCGGTGAAGCGGGAATGTCGAGTGACCAATGCCCAAGCGCTTCGCCCCTCTCACCCCCCTCCCTTGAGGGCTCACCTCCCGACACTTTTGCGCAGGCGCTG
>JBMCXL010000119.1:0-8202 GCA_048621015.1 Phycisphaeraceae bacterium | reverse complement strand
CCCAGTCGCGGAACGCGCCCTCGGTGAACTTCATGATGTTGCCCTTGTGCACCAGCGTCACCGACGCGCGGCCTTCCTCGATCGCATAATCGATCGCCGCCTCCACCAGCCGCTGCGTGCCCTCCTTGCTCACCGGCTTGATGCCGATGCCCGCCGTGTCGGGGAAGCGGACCTTCTTGAACAGCTCCGGGAAGTTCTCCTTGAACACCTTCTTGAACTGCTCGCAATCGTCCGCCCCGTGCTCGAACTCGATGCCCGCGTAGATGTCCTCCGTGTTCTCGCGGAACACGACCATGTCCACGTCCTCCGGCTTCTTCACCGGCGAGGGCACGTTCGTGAAGTACTTCACCGGCCGCAGGCACACGTACAGATCCAGAATCTGGCGCAGCGCCACGTTCAGGCTGCGAATCCCCCCGCCCACCGGCGTGGTCAGCGGGCCCTTGATGCCCACGAAATACGTCTTGAACGCCTCGATCGTGTCGTCCGGCAGCCAGTCGCCCGTCGCGTCCTTCGCCTTCTGGCCGGCGAGCACTTCCTTCCACGCGATCGCGCGCTCGCCCTTGTACGCCTTCTCCACCGCCGCATCGAACACGCGCTGCGACGCGCGCCAGATGTCCGGCCCCGTGCCATCGCCTTCGATAAACGGAATGATCGGATGGTTGGGCACACTGATCGTGCCGGACTTGGAGTCGTACTGAATCGGCTGGCCTTGGGTCTGGGTCGTCACGGTGATGCTCCGTCGTGTGAATGCGGGAATCGGTCGGTCCGGTTTCGATCCGGTGCTCGCCCCTCGGATGGGGCGAGCCGTCCATTATGGCGGATCGGCGCGCGGGCTCAAATCGGCGGCGCGCTCAGCCGCCACCGACGCGCAAGTCCGTCTGTATGAATCCCCCAAAAAACCGGCAGATGGCGCCGCAGAAGCCTTCTGCCGGGTCCGCCCGCCGACCGCCGGTATGCCACCCCCACCCCGCGCTCAATCCCGCGCGCGCATCCGCACCGACGCGGCGTGACCGTCCAACCCCTCCGCCTCCGCCAGCCGCGCGATGTGCTCGATCGCCGCGCCCGGCATGCCGTCCCGGTACGCCACCACCCCCGTGCGCTTCAGGAACGTGTGCACGCTCACGCCGCTCGTGAACCGCGCCGTCGTGCCGGTCGGCAGGCAGTGGCTCGGCCCCGCGTAATAGTCCCCCGCCGCGACGGGCGTCGCATCACCCAGAAACACCTCGCCCGCGCTGCGCAGCTTCGGCAGCAGCGCATCCGGATCATCCACCGCCAGGCTCACGTGCTCGCACGCGATCGCGTTCGCGATCTCCACCGCCTCTTCCGCGCTGCCCACGAGCACCGCCGCCGAATCCTCGCGCAGCGCGTTCTCGATCGCTTCCCACCGCTGCCGATGCGCAAGCTGCTCGCGCACTTCGCGCTGGATCGCGTCCATCACCGCCGCCGACCACGTCACCAGAAAACACTTGCCCGGATCGTGCTCCGCCTGCGCCACCAGGTCCGACGCGACGCGCGCCGGATCGGCGCGCTCATCGGCCAGCGTGACAATCTCGCTCGGCCCGTAAAACCCGTTGTCCGTCCCGCACACACCGTTGACCTGCGCCTTGGCGAGCTGCACGTACACATTGCCCGGCCCCGCGATCATCTGCACCGGCTCAACGCTGTCGGTCCCGAACGCCAGCGCCGCCACGCCCTGCGCGCCGCCGATGCGATACACGCGCTCGATCCCGAGCATCCGGCACGTCGCCAGCACGATCGGCGAAATGTCACCGACATCCTCATCCCCCTTCCGCGTCGGCGGCGGGTGAATCACGCTGATGCGCTCGCTCGGCACACCCGCCACCTGCGCCGGCACCGCCAGCATGATCAGCGTCGAAAACAGCACCGCCGTCCCCCCCGGTACGCACAAGCCCACGCTCTCCACCGGCGTGTAACGCAACCCCAGCTCCGCGCCGGCGATGTTGATCGGCGCGTGATGGCTCGGCCGAATGTGACGCTGGTACTGCCGCACGTGCTCGATCGCCGCGCGCAGCGCCTCGCGCAGCTCATCCGAAAGCTGCTCATCCGCCGCCGCCAGCGTTTCGGGCGTTACGCGAATGCGCTCGGCGTCGAACTGCGGATCGGTGAACTGGCGCATGTAGCGCACCACCGCCTCGTCGCCACCAGCGCGCACGTCCTCCACGATCTCAGCGGTCGCGCTCGCCGCCTCGCTCGAAGCGGACACCGTCGCGCGCAGCTTCGCCAGGCGCTCGTCGAACCCCGACCGGCCGTCACGCGTGGAAAGATCAAATATCGGCAGCATGATTAAACCCTGCAAGTTTTCAGCCACAGATGAACACAGATGAACACGGATAGAAAGAAATCGAAGAATCAGAACTCAGATATGAAGCGACGCGACTTGTCGCGTTCTTCTCCGCTCCTGTCCGTGTCCCTCCGTGTTCATCCGTGGCTCATGTCCTCCGACGAAACAACCCCTGCTCGCGCCGCAGCGTCCCGCGCAGCTCCAGCACCGTCAGATCCGCCTGCACCTGCGCCGCCGGCAAACCCGTCCACGCCGTGAGCTGATCCAGCGTGCGCGGCTCCGCCAGCGCGTCCACGATCCGCCGCTGCGTCTCGGTCAGGTTCTTCTCGAACAACGAATCGTACCGCGTCGCCGGCTCGCGCGCCTCGCCTTCCTCGCGCGTCACCCCCTGCTTCAGCAACTGCCCCGCCTCGCCCAGCCCGTCCAGCACGTCCGCCGCATTCGTCACCAGCGTCGCCCACCCCTCGCGGATCATCTTGTGACAACCCTCCGACGCCCGCGAATCCACCCGCCCCGGCACCGCCATCAGCTCCCGGCCATGCTCCTCCACGCACAACCGCGCCGTGATCAACGCCCCGCTGCGCTTCGCCGCCTCCACCACCAGCACCCCCAGCGCCAGCCCCGAGATGATCCGGTTCCGCCGCGGAAAATGCTCCGCCATCGGCGGCGCATCCATCGGCAGCTCGCTCACCACCGCCCCGCCCTGCTCCACCACCTCGTCAAACAGCTCCCGATGCGCCGCCGGGTATGGATCCGCCAGCCCCGACCCCAGCACCGCGATCGTCCGCCCGCCGGCCCGCAGCGCCGCGCGATGCGCCGCGCCGTCAATCCCATGCGCCCCGCCGCTCACAATGCACAGCCCCGCCTCCGCGCACTGGTACGCAAAACGGTCCGCCTGCTCCCGCCCGTAATGCGTGCACTTGCGCGATCCCACCATCCCCAGCGCCAGCGCATCGTCATCGCGCAGCTCGCCACGCACCCACAGCACCGGCGGCGGATCGGGAATGTGCCGCAACAGCCGCGGATACGCCGCATCCTCCAGCATCACCAGCCGCGCCCCGACCGCCTCCGCCCGCCGCCGCTCCTCACCCGCCGCATCACGACCCACCAGGTCATCCAGCCCCGCGCGCAGCTTCTTCGCCCCGTTCGCCGAGATGCCGTTGACCCCCGCCAGATCGCGCGCGCTGGCATGCAGCGCAGCACCGGCGCTGCCGAACGTCTCCACGCAGCGCGATACCAGCGTCGGCCCGAGCCCCGGCGCCAGCAGCAACGTCAACAGCGCATCACGCTCCTCAGCATCCATGAAACCGAGTGTAGCGGCCCAGCGGCAGAGATGGGAATCACGCACCAATCCCGATCAGCGCACGACTGCAAATGCACCTACCCTGCGCTTCACCCCATCCCCTTCCGCCGCCGCCCGCGCGGGCGCAGCATCGATGCCAACCCCAATTCGGGTGCCACGGCTTGACCCGGAGGGCAAGCCGTGCGCTGACGGTTGTCCGCACGGCTTACCGCTCCGCGGATAAGCCGTGGCACCCGGCGATGGCACGCGCCTTGCACATCCCAGTGCTCATCGCGCCGTTCGCGCCGGCGGGATCGTCCCGTCGGCGAATGAGCGACGCGCCGGGTGCACGCTTTACAAAGGGGGCTGCCATGTTCTTTCACGACAAGCGGCTGCAATACCACGCCAAGCCGGACAAGCCCGACCCGCTCTACGCCAAGAAGCTCCAGGAAGTGCTGGGCGGCCAATGGGGCGAGATGACCGTGATGATCCAGTACCTGTTCCAGGGCTGGAACTGTCGCGGGCCGGCCAAGTACCGCGACATGATCCTCGACATCGCCACGGAGGAGATCGCGCACGTGGAGATGCTCGCGACGATGATCGCCCAGCTTCTCGAAGGCGCACCGTCGGGCGAGCAGGAGTCGGCGGCGCGCGAGGGCGTTGTCAGCGCTGCGATGGGCGGCGACTCGATGCGCGACGCGCTGCTTTCGGGCTCGATCAACCCGCAGCACATGATCGTCACCGGCCTGGGCGCAGCGCCCACCGACAGCGTCGGCTATCCCTGGAATTCGCGCTACACCATCGCCAGCGGCAACCTGCTCGCCGACTTCCGCATGAACGTGACAGCCGAGAGTCAGGGCCGCCTCCAGGTCTGCCGCCTTTACGAGATGACCGACGACGCCGGCGTGCGCGACATGCTCAGCTTCCTCATCGCGCGCGACACGATGCACCAGAACCAGTGGCTCGCCGCGATCGAGCAACTGCGCGCCGACGGCCTCGAAGACACGCCCGCGCCCAGCAGCTTCCCGCAGGAGCGCGAGCTCGGACGCGTCGCTTACCAGTTCTGGAACTGCTCCGCGGGCGTCGAAAGCCGCGACGGCGCATGGGCCGGCGGACGCACGCCCGACGGCAAGGGCGAGTTCGAATACATCGAGCGCCCCGAGCCGATGGCCGAGGCGCCCAACCCCGCGCCGGTGGACGGGCACGTGTTCGACACGCCCCGCTGACGCAGCGCCGGCACGCACGCATCCCGCCCTCCACGCCGGGCGCGACAAAGGGGGGCGCGACAGAGGGGTCGGGAATCATTCGCGGGCATCAGAATGACTCCCGACCCCATCTCTGTTCCGAGGCGACAAGAGAGATACGCCAACGTTGGCCACGTACTATCGTTGTCGGCCTTTCCATGGAGGACGAACACAGTGAGGCAACGCGGGCGATCACTGATACCACCGCTGTGGCATTTCTTCCCAAGTCGGGCGATTCGACGGAGATGATCGAGACCATTATCAAGCTGGCGCGCCCGTCCACGTGAAATGCCATGACATGGCGACTTGCCCGTTAGCATTCCTTGTTGGCCTCAGTATTCGATAAGACGAACCGTGTGTGGCCGGATGGTCGCCGCGTACATCATTGCCACATCAGACTTGTCGTGGCACGCTGGGCCGACCGAGCGGGCATTCCAGATCGCTTCGAGGCCAATGCCCAAGATCCGCAGCCGCTTCATACGTGCTTTGCAAAAACGCAAGCAGCACCGCGTCCGGATCATCGGCTTGACGAACCGCTTCATACGGCAGAAGAAACTCGCCCAGTGCCTCGTGGTAGAAAGCTTCCGCGGGACGTATGGAAGCGGCGCGAAACCCGGTCGGCTCAGGATAAGCGTAGGAATAGAAGGCGGGCTCGTCGATTCCGTTACCACCGGGCCAGAAGCCGGCACTGCTCACTTCATGCGAATACGCCTCGCGCGTCACCGTATCCGGCAGGCCAGGTACGCCACCGGGATGAAGCGGCGCCCGCCGACCCGAAAATCGCGTCACCGCCAGATCGAACGCGCCCCAGAACAAATGCACTGGGCTCACCTTGCCGAGGTAGCCCGTGCGGAACTGCTTGAAGACGCGATCGACCTGCACCAGCGCGCGCCAGAACCGATGCGCCGCTTCAGGATCGTACTCGCGGTCCGCGGTGTCGTCACGGAACGGGACCGGTTCGGGCACCTCGTTCGGGACACCGCCAATCCGCACCGTCAGATCAAGCGCCGCCAAGGTTGTGAGCAGTGTGTCGTGAAACGCCGCCACCGACTGCGGTCTCAGCGGCAAATGTCGCTCGACGCCGTCACTTGTTTGGATGCGCAGTACGTGTTCGTGAAGATCGAAGTCGATCTGAAACGTCCGGCGCCCATGCGGAATCGGCGACGTCGTCAAGCCTCGGGCCGTGACGTAGAGCGTTGCGTGCCAGGAGTGATTCAGCCACGGCGTCAGCGCCAGCCGCACCTTGCCGACCACCTGCGCCCACAGGTGCAGCGTCGTGCACGTCGGTTGCCACGATTCGTAGGCCAGCGGTGGCCAGGCTGGCGAGTTGGCATGAAAAGGCTCGGTCATCAATCGACCGTAGTTTAGCGTGTCGGTACGCGAGTGCGCATATTGTACTGAGGCCTATTTTGACACCAGTGGATGCGCCGACGACGCAGCCTGCCGGAAACAGTGCCGCAGCAGCTCCCCCATGATCCAATGCTTCCTGCTGCATCGTCTGCACGAATCTCGCCGCATATGCATTCCAATTGAGCTTTGCCGGCTCCGCCTCGGATCGCGGGTCGCCTTGATCAGGATCTCGCGCCGTGGTGCGGCCGACGTTGTGGATGCACGGGTCTTCTCGATCGCTGCTGGTGAAATCGGAAGGTGCCTGCATAGCATCGGGAGTCACACCTCGCAGTCGCCTGGGCGGGCTCGCGAAGCCGACTTCGGCAGTTCGAGCCGATTCGGTGATCGGGGGGCATGTCCCGCGGGGACGCGGGCGACTCGGGGATATCGGCTCAGGGAAGGGAGTGTCATGAAGCTCAAGGCTCGCCTGCTCAGTGGGTGGGAAGTCGTCCGTACGAGCTACTGGTTCGTCCCGTCGCTGCTGGTCCTGGGCGCGCTGGCCCTGAGCGTGGCGACGACGTGGATCGACCGGATCATGAACGAGACGGGGACGCATGGCGCGGGCTGGCTCTACACCGGCAGTGCCGAGGGCGCGCGGGCGCTGCTGTCCACGATCGCCGGCTCGATGATCGGCATCGCCGGCGTGGTCTTCTCCATCACGATTGTCGCGCTGACACTCGCGTCGAGTCAGCTCGGACCCCGCCTCCTGCGAAACTTCATGCGCGACCTGGGGCATCAGATCGTGCTCGGCACGTTCCTGGCGACGTTCCTGTACGGGCTGATGATCCTGCGCCAGGTGCACGGCTCGAACGCCAACGTCGATGGCGAGTTCATCCCGGAGATCAGCGTGCTGGTGGCGGTGCTGCTGGCGCTGGCGAGCGTGGGCGTGCTGATCTTCTTCATCCATCACGTCGCCACCCTGATCCAGGCGCCGAACGTGATCGCCTCGGTCAGCCGTGAGCTTCAAAGCGCCATCGACCATCTGTATCCGGACCGCGGCGGCTTCGAGCCTTCGCAAAGTCCGCAGCAGGACACGCAGCAAGACACACGCGGCACCCGGATTCCTGAGCACTTCGAGTCGGGTTCCCGAACCGTCTGCGCCGACATCGACGGCTACATCCAGCGGATCGAACTGGACCAGCTCATGACCGAAGCTGTCGCCTGTGACCTGGTCATTCGCGTGGAGCATCGTCCGGGCCAGTTCGTCGACAATGGCGACATCATCATCCGCGCCTGGCCGACCGGGCGGGTGGACGACGCGACGGCACGGCGGTTGCGCCAGTGCTTCACCATCCAGACCCAGCGATCGCTCGCCCAGGATGCCGAGTTCGCCGTGGACCAGCTCGTGGACATTGCCGTCCGGGCGCTGTCGCCCGGCGTGAACGATCCCACCACCGCCATGCAGTGCGTCGATCGGCTCGGCGCGTGCATGAGCCGGCTGGGCGAGCGCCGGTTCCCGTCCCCCCACCGCCTCGACGACCAGGGGCGACTGCGCCTGATCGTCCACCGACAGGGCATCGAGCAGTACCTCGACGCCGCGTTCAACCAGATTCGACAGAACAGCAGCGGATCGCTGGCGGTCATGATCCGAATGCTCGAAGCGTTCGAGCGGATGGCCAACCACATCCAGACGCGGACCGGCCGGAACTGCCTGACGGAGCACGCACAGATGGTGTACGAACAGGCAACGGAGACAGCCACCGCGCCGCGCGACCGGGTCAAGCTCGATCAACGCTACATGGAAGTCCGCCGTTCGCTCAACGCGGCGACGAACAAGCAGGATGGGTAAAGCGAAGCGAAACCCACCATCGAATCACCGATACCCGTTGGAAGATGAATTTCGCCCCGCTCTACCCCCTACACGCTGAACTTACCTTCCACCACGCCCCCCAAAAACCCTCTCCCTCCGGGAGAGGAGAGGGTGCCGAGCAAGGCAAGCAACATTCGCATGACGACGTCCCACGAGGCGGGGGAGAAATGCCACC
>JBMCXL010000118.1:0-8254 GCA_048621015.1 Phycisphaeraceae bacterium | reverse complement strand
CTCCCGGGGGGAGAGGGTTTCGCAGCGCCTGCGCAAAAGTGTCGGAAGGTGAGCTGCGAGGGAGGGGGTTGACGATCGCGTGCGCGATCATCGTGGTGCAGCGCGGCTGTGAAACTGGCGCTTGGAAACTGTTTCACAACGCAACAGGAACCCCGCGGAAGGCTCGTCCCCCGGAAAGGGACTCGCCATCCGCGGGCTTGGGGGTCGCCGTGAAATTGGCGCTTAAAACTCGCCCAGCACCCGCATCAGTTTTTCGATGGTCGCTGGTCGCGGCATCTGCCGGCCGCTCTCGAGACGCGCCAGCGTCTCCACCGCAAGACCGCTGCGCTCGGCCAGCTCCCGGCGCGACAACCCTTGCGCCTCGCGCGCCCGGATGATCCGCCGAGCCAGCACCACCTGCGCCGTCGCCGCCGCGGGGCGGTTGCCGTTCTCATCCCTCTCAGGCAACGATGGCAGGGGCATGCGGCGTCTCCCTCCCCGAAAGCCTGCGGAACCTTCCTTATTATCGCTCAGGGTGCCCCCTGCGCCAGCCCCCCGCGGAGAAGTCTCAGCGAAAATGCAACGTGCCGTGCTGGCGAAGGGCAACGAGCCGATCGGTAAAGTCGGCTGGTGGCTCACTCTCGCCGTGCACGTCCTGCCAGGTCAGCGACAGCGCGTGCAGCAGCGGGCGGTCGGCCAGGGGTGATTCGCCGCCATAGACCGCCTCGCCCACGAGCGGGTGGCCGCGGTGGGCGAGCATGACGCGGATCTGATGGAGAAAGCCGGTTTCCAGTTCGATCTCCACGTGCGCGGCATCATCGAAGGTCTCCAGCACGCGCCACCGCAGCGAGCAGTTGCGCGCCTGCCGCTGCATCCGGTCCGCGACGGTGACGCGGGCCGGGTGGTGCTGGCGGATGACCAGGGGCAGCGTGTCGTGCCCCTCGCCGGTGAGCGGCCCATGCACCAGCGCGCGGTAGCGCTTGGTGATGGCGTGGGTGCGGAAGGCGTCGCGCAGGCGCTGCCATTGGACCTGATCGAGGGCGAACAGCACGACGCCGGAGGTGGTCAGATCGAGCCGATGGACGACGCCGCTGCGCAGGCCGCCTTCACCAACGCCGTGGATGCGGGGGTGACGGGCGATCACCGCGTTGAGCAGCGTGTCGTCCTCCTCGGGGCGCAGCGGATGCACTGCCATGTGCGCGGGCTTGTTGACGATGAGCCAGTCGTCGGCTTCGGCCACGACGTGCAGCCGCAGGTGCGGGGCGGGCACGGGGCGCTGCGCCGCCTCGGGGGTGAACGGATCGACCTGCAGTTCGTCGCCGTTTAGCAGGCGACGTCCTTTCGCCGCGCGGTCGACGCGCTGGCCGTTGACGCGCACCAGGCCGCGCTCCAGCAACCGCGTGACCTGGCGGCGTGACAGGTCGAGCCGCCTGGCCAGCACCTGATCGAGCCGGGCGCTGGCATCCTCGCCCGTGATGCGGTGCTGGTGGGTCATGGCGAAGTGCGGATGGTGCAAACGGTGAATGGACACCAAGGCGAAGCCGCAAGCGGCGGTGAAAGTAACGGATAACCGCCTTCATGCACGCGGCACGAGCCGTCGCCCCTTCTCGTCGTGGACGTGCAGCGCATCGACGGGACAGACATCGCACGCTTCGACGAGCCGATCGCGATCGATCTCGACCACGTCCCGGCAGAAGGTGACGATGCTGCCGTCGTCCAGCTCGAACACTTCGGGGGCGACCTTGACACAGTTGCCGCTGCCGATGCAGGTTTCGCGGTCGATGCGCACGGTCAGGCCGGCGATGTTGCGGTTGATATGGTCGGCGGATTCGGACATGCGCGGCGAACTCCTGGGATTGAGACTGACTCGGACGTGGCGCCGTCACGCACCGACGCGCGGCGACGCATCCGAGGCGATCGGACCCGTCCATGATAGAACGGCGCGGCCTCTCTTTCAGCCGCCGGCGCGGCACCGGCGAATCACGCGACGCCCGTTTCCGGGTTCACCCCAGACGGTGTTCCGCCGCGGGCCGATGTCGAGCGGTTGGCCAGAAGCCTAAAGTCTCGCGACTTCAGATGATGCGGTCCGCTGGCCGCCGCAGACAGCATAGCGGCCGGGCGACCGTCCTTGTTGTTCGTTCCCTACCCCCGCCAACAGGCAAGCAGGAGCAAGCCGTGAATCGACGCCATCCGGACGAGCGCCGTTGTGTTTTTGAGGTGAGATGCGACCACGCCCAGCAGGTGAAGCTGGTGCTGGAGTACCGCCGGGGCGTGTCGCAGATCTTTTCGCTCGAACCGTGTGGCGACGGTCTCTGGCGGACGACACTGGACCTGGCGCCAGGCGATTACCGCTACTGCTATCACGCGTACAACGGCCGCACGCTGACCTACATCACGCCGCCGGACGCGCCGATGGATGGGTTGAAGGCGAAGCTGCACGTGGAGCCGGCGCCCGTCGCGACGCGGCGCAGCGAGCCGACGACGCATCACCACAGCGTTTCGCTTCGTCCGCACACGCTCGACTGGGCGCGCCGGTGGATGGACGAAGACGAGGACGACCGCCTGCTCACGCGGCCGGCGTCGCCATTGGCATGAAGGGGTAGCATGAGCGGCCGCGCCGGTTGCGCTGCGTCATTCAATCTTCTATCGGCTCGGGCTGTTGCCAGGCGTTCATGCCGCCGTCGACCAGCAGCATGTGGCCGTGGGTGTGCTCGGCTTCGTCGCTGACCAGGTAAACCGCGCCGCCGCCGCAGACATCGGCCGAGGGCACCTGGCCGTTGGGCGTGTGATAGGCGATCCAGTCGCGCTTCTGGGGATTGTCCTTGAGCCAGGCGGTGGCCTGGGAATAGACCAGCCCGGGCGCGAGGCCGTTGACGCGAATGCCCTTGGGCGCCAGGGCGATGCAGAGGGTCTTGACCATCATCTCGATCGCGCCCTTGGAAATGTCATAGGCGGTGGAGTCGACCTCGCCGAGCCGGCCGTTGATCGAGCCGATGAAGAGCACGCGGCCGCGGGTGTTCTGCGCGATCCAGTGATTGGCAAACGCCTGCGTGAGGAAGTAGCCCGACTGCACGTTCAACCGCATGGTGCGCTCGAAGCGGTCGATGGTCATCTGCTCGTAGGGCACGTCAATATGGTGGCCGGCGTTGTTGACGAGGATGTCGAGGTTGGGTTGCGCCTCGAGCGTGGCGTTGACCACCTCCGGCACGGCCTGATCCGTCGGACCGCCGAGATCGCCGGTGACGAACGAGACGTTCACGCCATGCGCCTGACAGCGCTTGATCGCCTCCTCCGCCTCCTCGCTGCGCCGCCGACCATGCAGCACCACGTCCGCGCCGGCCCGCGCCAGCGCCTCGGCGATCGCTCGGCCGACGCCCTTGGTGGAGCCTGTGATCAGTGCGGCGTGCCCGTTGAGTGCCATCATCGCTCGCCTCCTTCGATCGCGTTGACTGTTCTAGCCACAGATGAAACAAGACAATCAGGTTCTCGCGAAGCTCGCGAAGAGCGCGAAGCAGAGAATGATTCTTCCTGCCTCTTCGCGCCCTTCGCGATACTTTCTTTATCTGTGTCTATCTGTGTTCATCTGTGGTTCAACTCTTCCCGTGTAACCATGCGTGCGGCGCGGCGCGGAGCATGCTGTCGCGGATGGGCGCCGGCAGCGCATCGAGGACCTCGATCTCGTCGCTGTAGGCGGTGATCAGCTTGATGCCGTCGTCACACCAACTGTTGAACGGGGCATCGGAGCCCCACATGTACGCATCGCCTAGGATCGCGTGAATCGCCTCGAGCACCGGCGCCGGCTTGCTGTAATCGGCATCGACGCGCCGCCCCTTCGGCGCCACCGCCGCCAGGTCCTGCTGCGCCAGGCGACAGTGAATGACGTGGGCGCTGCAATCCACCCACACGTTCGGCAGCGCCGCGGCGCGCTCGAGCCCTTCGCGGTCGAAGCGCAGCGAATGCGCCAGGTTGAACCGCACATCCGGCCACGCCTCGGCGACGTCCAGGCAATCGCGCACCTGCGAACACTGGTCGTTCGGATTCACCGACGTATGAAACAGCACCGGCAGGTCGTGACTGCGCGCGATCTCGAGAATGTCGCGCGCCTCGCCGAGCAAATCGCGAATGGGCGAGCGCAACACCTCCGTCTGCGCCTTCAGTCCCGCGACGCGGTCGGCCAGGCCCTCCAGCGCCGCGACCTGCTCGGCCACGCGCCGGCCGGGATCGAAAAACGCCAGCGGCAGCAGCCGATCCTGAGCGCCGAGCCACTCGATCTCGGTGACCAGCCGCGGGTTCTCGTAGTCGAAGGGAAAGCGCCCTTCGATCAACTCGAACGCGCGGTCGCGCACGAACGCGTCCGTGTCGAAAGCCGATGCAACCACGAAGGGAAAGCAGACCGCCTGATCGATGCCGTAGCGGTCGAGCCGTTCGAGCAGATCCTGCGCCGTCGCGGCATACGGCCACCAACCCGCGCGAAAGAACGCGTAGTCCACCCCCACGTGCGTATGCACGTCCACGCTCGGCAGTTCGCCCCGTTCGTTCATCGGTGGACTCCTGGCCTTCGGTGTCCCGGGTTGCCGCAGCGACACATCCTACAGCACGCCATACTTCTCGTATGCCGCGGTCGCCTTCATGCCCTGCTTGATCGCGTCGCGCGTCACGTTCTCATCGTGCACCTTCGTCCACGCGCGCCGCAGCGCTTCCTGCTCCACGGCCTGCGGCACGACGACGATCCCGTCACCGTCGACCATCACCAGGTCGCCGGGGTTGAACGTCACCCCGGCGATCTCCACCGGCACGTCCACGTCGATCACGCGCTGACGGTTCTGGCTGTCGTACGGCGAGGCGCCGCGCGCGAAGCAGGGGAAACCCATCTCCGTCATCTTCGCCGTGTCGCGCACCGCGCCGTCGACGATCGTGCCGATGCATCCGCTGTTGCGCGCCGCGGTGGACAGCAGCTCGCCCCAGATGCCCGAGCGCATCGACCCGCCCGCCGCCGCGATCATCACGTCGTCCGGCTTGCAGCCGTCCACCGCGATCAATTCCAGCTCGTACGGGTTCGGGTCCTCGTGCATCATGTCGGCCCAGAGCGTCGTCTTGCACCGGCCGACGAGCACCGTCGCGCCCGTCATCGGCCGGATCTGCACGCGCGGGGACTGGTTGCGGTAGCCCAGGCTGTCCAGCGCATCGCAAACTACCGCGCTGTACAGCGTCTCGCGAATCATGTCCAACGTGATGGTCGACGCCTCGGAACTGCTGCTCATACCAGGTACCTCGAAACGGGTTTATGCTGAAACCGATTGTGAATCACCGGAACGTGCCCCGGCCAGTTGCTCGCCCAATCCCGCCGCGGCGGACATCACCGCCTCGGCCAGCTCGCGCCGGCGCTGGCGATCCACCCGCGCCGACGGCGCGCTGATGCTGATCGCCGCGCAGACGTCCTCGCCGTCAAACACGGGCGCGGCCACGCACATCACGCCCACGTCGTTCTCGTCCACTTCCTCGGCAAAACCGTCGCGCCGCGCACGCTGGAGCACGCGACGCAGGGCGGCGACGTCGGTGATCGTGTGTGGCGTGCGCCCCTCGACAGGCACCGCATCCAGGGCGCGCTGCTGCGTCGCCTCGTCGCTGTGCGCCAGGATCGCCCGCCCCAAGGCGGTGCTGTGGACCGGATCGACCGAGCCGTCGTCCGCGACGCGGCGCAGCGGATGGCTGCTTTCAAGCACGCGCAGGTAGACGACGCGGTCACGCCGCATGACGCCGAGGTTGACCGTCTCCTGCGTGCGCCGCTGAAGCTCGACGAGGATCGGCTCGGCGGCGGCGAGCAGCGCCGACTCGCGGCCGGCGGCGAGGTGATAGAACTTTTCGCTGAGCTTGTAGATGCCCGTGCCCACGCGCTCGACGTAGCCGAGACGCGTCAGATCGCCGAGGACGCGATGGGCAGTGGGCTTGGCCAGGCCGCACTGCTGAGCGAGCTGCGCCAGGCCCATCGGCTGCTTCGCCGCCCCGAGCGTTTCGAGCAGCGCGAACGCTTTGACCAGCACCGTGGATTCCATTATGCTCAATCTACTGTTACGGTTTGTGAAACGCAAATCGGCTGTCCCGGCCGCGTGAGGCCGCATCCCCCCTTCCGGAATCATTCCATGCGCGTCGGCATCATCGCCCTGCAACACGAGTCGAACACGTTCGTGCCCACTCCGACCACGCTCGCCGACTTCGAGGCCAACACCCTCGCCCTCGGCCAGGCGGTGCGCGACGCCGCCGCGGGGGCGCACCACGAGGTTGCCGGCTTCCTCGCCGGTCTCGAAGAGGCGAACGTCGAGGCTGTGCCGATAATGTTCGCCCGCGCCACCCCCAGCGGCACGATCACCGCCGAAACGGTCGATCAACTGCTCGATCTCATCCATCAGCAACTCGACGGCGCGGGCACGCTCGACGGCTTGCTGGTCGCGCCGCACGGCGCGGCGGTCAGCGAACGCGAGCGCGATCTGGATGGATACTGGCTCAACATCGTGCGCGAGCGCGTCGGACCGGAGATGCCCATCGCCTGCACGCTCGATCCGCATGCGAACGTCTCGCAGCGCATGATCGATGCCTGCAACGCCACCATCACCTACCGCACCAACCCGCACACCGACCAGCGCGACGTCGGCCTCAAGGCCGCGCGCCTGCTCACGCGCATGCTGCGCGGCGAGGTGACGCTCACCCAGGCCGTGGCCCACCCGCAGGTCGCGATCAGCATCGACAAGCAGGAGACCGCCGCCCAACCGTGCGCGGATCTCTACGCCCTGGCGAATGAAATCCAGCAGCGCGACAAGGTGCTCAGCGACAGCGTGATCCTCGGCTTTCCGTACGCCGATGTCGCGGAGCTGGGCTCCGGCTTCATCGTCGTGACCGATAACGACCGCGCCCTGGCGCAGCGCTACGCCGACGAACTCAGCCAGTGGTTGTACGAGCATCGGCAGCGCTATGCCTGCGACCTGCCCGAGGTGGACGAGGCGGTGCGCGAGGTGGCGCAGTCGAAGGAGCGCATCTGCCTGCTGGACGTGGGCGATAACATCGGCGGCGGCGGCCCGGCGGACGGCACGACGCTCGCCCATGCATTGGACAAGCACGGCGTGGCCGACAGCATCATCTGCCTGTACGACGCCGAAGCGGCGCAACAGGCACGCGACGCCGGCGTCGGCGCGAAGCTGACGTTGACGATGGGCGGCAAGACGGACAATCGCCACGGCGAGCCGTTCACTGCGGAGGTCACGGTGCGCCGCCTGCACGACGGCAAGTTCCGCGAAACCGAACCGCGCCATGGCGGACGCACGGCCTGGGATCAGGGCCCCACTGCCATCGTGCAGACCGCCCGCGGCTTGACGATCCTGCTGAACTCACGGCGCACCTCGCCGTTCAGTCTCCATCAGATCAACAGCACGGGGCTCGATGCGGCACAGTTCCGCGTGTTCGTGGCCAAGGGCGTCAATGCGCCGATCGCCGCGTACCAGGAAGTGGCTGATCGCTTCATCCGCGTGAACACGCCCGGCCTCACCGGCGCGAACATGACGCGCTTCACCTACCAGCACCGCCCGAAGCCGTTGTATCCGTTCGAGGAGCCGGCGCCCTGAGCGTGCGCTCATGCGGCGTTCACTACCCGCGGTAATGCACGCCGGGCAGATCGAGCATGGTGTGCAGGCCCGGTGGTGCATGCACGATCGCCTGCGCCACGTTCAACGTCACCGCGCACGTCGCAATGTCGCCGTTCACGCCGCCGGCAATCGTGGATTCGACACTCGGCTCACCGGTGATCTTCACCGTGTCGTACGACTCCGGCTCGCTCACCGCCGCGCGGAACACCAGCCGAATCACCTCGCGCCCCTCTACCTTGCCCTTGCCGATCTGCTCCACGCCCGCCGCCTCGCCCGCTTCCACGCGCACGTGTTTGGTGCGGATGCGCCGCTCGGCGATCACCGGCTTGATCGACTCGGTCGCCTCGTCCAACTGCCAGTCCATCGCCGCCGCGACCATGTGCACCGACTCGAGCAAGCCGACGTGCCGAATCGCGCCCGCCTTCACCTGCTCGCGAAAATCGGCGCGGCTCAGCCCGGCGCCGATCTTCTTCTGAAACGGGCCGCGCCGCTTGGACGCATCCTGTACGCGCCAGACGCGCAGGCGATCCACGCGCTGACAGACCGTGCTCAGCGTGGCCGGCAGAAAGTCCATCAGGTACCCCGGATTCACGCCCGTGCCCACGCACGCCACACCGCAACGCCGGCAGGCCGCGTCGATG
>JBMCXL010000117.1:0-8312 GCA_048621015.1 Phycisphaeraceae bacterium | reverse complement strand
AGCAGCGCATGAAGCGCGTCGGCACGGTCGACATCCCGCAGAAGGCGTTCATGGCCGTGCTGGAGCCGGGAAAGTGACGCCGGCGCAGCCGGCGCGTGCTCCCTCTCCCGCCGGGAGAGGGCTGGGGTGAGGGGACCATCGACAACCGTGCGTCTGCCTCGTGAAACAAATTGCCGGTGGCTGGCGATCCCCTCACCCGCCTCGTTTTCCCCTTCACGCGAATGAGCGAGATCAACTCGGCACCCTCTCCCGGGGGGAGAGGGTTTCGCCGCGCGCCACGGCTGTGGGAATAAATATCCCGTGCCTCCGGTTCACCCCACACGATCGAGCGCGATCGCTCCACGGCACCACGCCGCCTCGACTGCGTTTGGCCGGGCCAGTTGAGCGCGGGTGGTGCCTTTTTCATTGGACCGCGCTGGTCTGGTCGAAAACATCTCACACCTGCGAAGACGCGCCGCGAGGGATGCCCCCGATCCATCGCTGGCGTTTCTCCCGCTTGACGTCGCGCCGTTTTGTCACGATATTCCCCTGCCAGCGCTGCTGCGCTCCGAACGGCTGTGCGCCGTTGCAGCATCGCGATCTGAAGCAGTGATGGAGTTCCACCGCGCCATGGCCAACGCCCCCGTTGTCAATGCCCACGTGATCGATGCCGAGCTGGAGAACCCCCCGCAGGTCGTGGTGAAGCGCAGTCCCATCCACGGCAAGGGCCTGTTCGCCGGCCAGCGGTTTCTTCCCGGCGATTACATCGGCCGATATGAAGGCCCGGTCGTCAAGAAGGACGGTCCCTACGTGCTCTGGATCCTCGAAGAGGACGGCACCGGCTACGGGATCGACGGCAAGAACCACATGCGCTGGGTGAACCATTCGAGCAAGCCCAACGCCGAGTTCCGCGAGGACGAGATGTACGCCATCCGCGTCATCGAGCCGGGCGACGAGATCACCTTCCACTACGGCGACGACTGGGACGACATCGAGTAATCGGTTTCAAGCTCCAGGTTCCAAGGTTCAAGTTGCTGAAGGCGACCGGGCTCAGCCCGGCGATCCCCCACCGCGCCCCCTGCCGCGGCGCGCCTAGCATGCGCCAATGACCCGCCGATCGCCGCGCGCTAGAACAATCGGCAATCGGCAATTCCCCTTCCACCCGGAGGTGCTGCCGTGGGGCTTGGCGCATTCTGGTCGGCGACGAAGGAGACGTTCAAGGAATTCTTCGACGACGAGCCGTTCGTGCTCGCCGCGGCGCTGGCGTTCTATGCCATGCTGTCGCTGGCGCCGCTGCTGCTGATCGTTGTGGCGGTGGCGGGCCTGGTCTGGGGCGAGCAGGCGGTGCAGGGCCAGCTCGCCCAGCGCCTGGAGCAGGCGGTGGGCTCGCAGGCGGCTGGCACGGTGGAAACCGTGCTCGCCAACGCCAGCGCCGGCGGCGGGGGCATCGTCGCGCTGATCATCGGCATCGTCACCACCATCCTCGGCGCGACCACGATCTTCGCGCAACTGCAAACCGCGCTGAATCACATCTGGGACGTGGAGGCGAACCCCAAAAGCGCCGTGCTTGGCTACCTCTGGACACGCCTGCTCGCGCTGGGCACGGTGCTGCTGATCGCCCTGCTGCTGCTGGCGTCGCTGGTGGCCAGCACGATGCTCTCCACATTGCAGGAGAATTTCCCCGACGTGCTGCCCTTCGCCGGCTGGATATGGCAGGTGATCGACATCGTCGTGTGGGTCGGCCTGCTGACGCTGTTTCTGGCGCTGCTCTACAAGTACCTGCCGGATGTGAGCATCGAGTGGCGCGAGGTCTGGGTCGGCGCGTTCATCACGGCGCTGCTGTTTGTCGCGGGCAAGTTCGGCATCGGCCTCTACCTCGGCTACGCGAGCGTCGGCTCGGCATACGGGGCGGCGGGGTCGCTGGTGGTGCTGCTGGTGTGGATCTACTACTCGGCGCTGATTCTGTTGCTGGGCGCCGAGATCACCCAGGTCTACGCACGCCGCACCGGCCGGGGGATCGAGCCTTCGAAACACGCCATCCCACGCGGCGGCGAAGCAGCGCCCGAGCAGCGCCGCGCGGCGTGAGCCATGCCCGTCCAGCTCGGCCCGGCCGCGACGGTTCGCAAACGCGTGGCACGCCAGCCGCGAGGGGCGGATAATATGTCCGCCATGAATGCCACGCTGCTTGCCACGCTGCCGACGCTGCTCGCCCAGGGGGGCAACCAGCCGCAACCCTCCGACACCAACTGGCTGGTCATCTGGGCGGTGCTGCTGCTGGGCGCGGCGCTGGCGCTGTTCTTCATCGAGGTATTCGTACCCTCGGGCGGGCTGATCGGCACGGCCTCGGCGGTGTGCCTGGTGGCGGGCGTGGTGCTGCTGTTTCGGATCAACACGATGATCGGGCTGATCGGCGCGACGCTGGCGATGATCGCCCTGCCGTTCGCGATCGGCTTCGCGGTCAAGATGTTTCCCAACACGCCGATCGCCCGCGCCCTGACGCTGCGCTCCGGCAAGACGGACGAGGAGGAAGAAGCCGCGCTGGCGGACGACACGGAGGAACCGAACCCTACCACCGCGAAGCGCGCCACGGCGGTGCCCGACGGCTCGCCGACCGTGGGCGATCAGGGCAAGGCGGTCAGCGCGCTGCGCCCCGTGGGCACCTGCCTCATCAACGGCAAGCGCGAGCAGTGCCTGGCGGTGGGCGGCACGATCGCGCCTGGCACGGCGGTCCAGGTCGTGGCGGTCGACGGGATGCACATTCGTGTGAAGGCGGTGTGAGCGTTCCGGCCGAGAGATTCAAGCCTGCGACTGGCCGGCGGCGGGCTCGGCGGCTTCGCGGGCTGCGCCGTCGCTGGTCTGGTCGGTGGTGTCGTCGGCATCACCGGAAGCACCGTCGGCCAAGGCGGCGATGCGCTGCCGCGCCGAGCCGATCTCGCTGATGCGCAGGCCGAAGTTCTCGCCGACCTTCACCGCGCCGCCGCTGCCGATGTGCTTGTTGTTGATCAGCAGGCTCAGCTCGTCGTCGGCGTGCTTGTCCAGCTCGAGAATGGAGCCCGGCTGAAGGGCGAGGATGTCGTCCATCGACATGCCGCACCGGCCGATCTGCACGATCACCGGCACTTTGAGCTGGAGGATGGTGTGTAATTCGGGGGCCATCGTTCCTCTTATCGGCCGGGTCGCGGGGTGGGCTGTAGTCGCGGGCGTCCCCGAGCCGGGCCGTCCCCGGCCCGGACGTCTCCAACGACCAGATGACGCCGGACTTGTATTCAGGCTATCCGGGCCGGGGACGGCCCGGCTCGCGGGGAGCGGTGATCATTTCGCGACGAGGTACTGCACGCTGAACAACTCGGCCGGGTCGGTCCAGACGTGCTGAATGTCGAACGCGTCCGCGAGCTCGGCAAAACGCTGCGGCGTGTGCTTGTAGGAGCACTCGGTGCGGATCGATTCGCCAGCCTCGAAGCGGAACGTCTGGTCGGCGATGGTGACCTCCTGTGCCTGCCGGGCAACCAGGTGCATCTCGATGCGGCCCTGTGCATCGTTCCACACCGCCCGATGCTCGAAGCCGGCCACGTCGATGTCCGCGGCGAACTCACGATTCAGGCGGTGCAGGATGTTGAGGTTGAACGCGGCGGTGACGCCCTGCGCATCGTTGTAGGCGGGCACGAGGATCGACGGGTCTTTGCGCAGGTCCACGCCGATGAGCAGTCCGCCGCCGGGCGTCACCAGCTCGGCGATGCGTTGCAGGAACCGGCGCGCTTCGGGTTCGTGGAAGTTGCCGATCGTGGAGCCGGGGAAATAGACGACGCGCCGCGCCGCCGGCTGCGTGGGCGCGGGCACATCGAAATCCTGGAGATAGTCGGCGCAGACCGGCAGCACCTCCAGGTCGCGGTAGCGCTGCTGAATCTGCTGTGCCGAGCGCAACAGGTGCTCGCGCGAAATGTCGATCGGCACATAGCCCGCCGGCCGGCGCAGGTGATCGAGCAGGATGCGCGTCTTGGTGCTGCTGCCGGAGCCCAGCTCGATCAGCAGGGCGCGCTCGCCGATATGGCGCACCATGTCGGCGATGTGGTCGCGCATGATCGCCATCTCGGTGCGCGTCGGGTAATACTCCGGCAGCTCGCAGATGCGATCGAACAACTCCGAGCCGGGCTGGTCATAGAGCAGCTTGCACGGCAGCGTCTTCGGCGACTGTCGCAGGCCCGCAAGCGTGTCCGCGAGCAGGTCGTCTGGGCGGGGGGCGCAATCGTGCAGCGGAAGATCGGTGGGGGTGAAGGTCATGCCGAATTCTAGCACGTGCCATCGCGCGCCAGGCGCAGGCCCGTGAACTGCCACCGCGCCTCCGGCGCGAAAAAGTTGCGGTAGGTCAGGCGGATATGATCGCGCGAGGTGGCGCAGGAGCCGCCGCGCAGGACGAACTGGTTGCACATGAACTTGCCGTTGTACTCCCCGAGCGTGCCTTCCAGCGGCTTGTAGCCCGGGTACGGCGAATACTGGCTCTGCGTCCACTCCCACACATCCCCGAAACAGCGTTGCAACCGCCGCCACTCGCTCGCGTCTTCGCGCAACGAAGCGGGATGACACCGCAGCGACTCCACAAAATTCCCCGCGATCGGCTCATCCCGCGCCGCCACCTCCCACTCCGCCTCCGTCGGCAGACGCAACCCGCACCACCGCGCGAACGCATCCGCCTCGAAATAGCTCAAATGCGACACCGGCTCGTCCATCGCCAACTCCACCGGCCCGGCGAGCGTGTACTGCATCCACCGCCCGCCATCGCGATACCAGTACAACGGCATCTTCCATCCCTCGCGCTGCACCGTGTCGAACCCCATGCTCAGCCACAGCTCCGGCTTCTCGTAGCCGCCATCTTCAAGAAACGCCAGAAACTCACCATTCGTCACCGGCCGACTCGCCAGCGCGAACCCATGCAGATACGTCTTGTGCCGCGGCGTCTCGTTATCGAAATAAAACCCCTCGCCGACGTGGCCGATCTCATGGAGTCCGGGCTCAAAATTGATCCACTGAGCCTCGCCGAATGGCTCGCAACTTGAAACTTGGAACTTGGAACTTGAAACCCCCTCGTACGCCGGCAGCAGCGGATTGCTCGAATAGACGTGCTTGATGTCGGTGAGCATCAGTTCCTGATGCTGCTGCTCGTGGTGCAGGCCGAGGATCACAAGCGGGCGGAGGATGGCAAGCTGCTGCTCGTCCGCCCGCAGCATCAGCTCGATCATGCGCTCGTCGATGTGGCGCCGGTAATCGTCGACCTCGCGCACCGTCGGCCGGGAGATCAGCCCCCGGCTGGCGCGGCAGTGCTGCGGGCCGGCGCCGTTGTAGTAGCTGTTGAACAGGTAATAGTACGTTTCGTGGTACGGCCGGTAATCCGGCACGTGCGCGTGAAGGATGAACCGCTCGAAGAACCAGCTCGTGTGCGCCAGGTGCCACTTGGTCGGACTGACGCTTTCCATCGACTGCACGACCTGGTCCTCGACCGGCAACGGGTCGGCCAAGCGATGCGTGAACAGCCGCACCGATTCGTAGTCGTAGACGAGTTGCTCCGCGGCCGTGCGCGGCGTCGCGATGCGCCTGGCGCGACCCTTCGCCTCCAACCCGCCCTGCCCGGTCGCGGCGGGCGCCTCGAACACCTGCTCGGTCCCACGCTCGCTCATCGCTCACCTCCGTCCCCCGACTGTATGGCTTGCCCCCATCGCGAGCAAAGGGGATTTGCCCAAAAGCCGGCTCAGTGCCCCCCGCCCGCCGCCTCACCGGGTATCCTGTGCCCCAGCTGCGCCAACCGGCACCGGCCCGCACCCGCGGCCGCGCAAAGCGGCGCGCGATCCATCCCAACCACCACCAGGCGAAGGAACAACCACCATGAGCAACATCACCGACCGACTCGGCGTCCAGAGCTTCTGCTTCCGCGGCTTCAAGGACAACGCGAAAGTCGCGCAGATGGTGCGCGAGCTTGATCTCGACCGCATCGAGGTCTGCGCCGTCCACGCCGACTTCAGCGACCTCGCCGGCTGGAAGAACATCGTCAAAACCTACAACGACGCCGGCGTGCAGATCGTCTCCATCGGCGTGCAGACGTTCACCGGCGACCCGAAGGAGCGCGACTGGTTCGAGTGCGCCAAGGCCGCCGGCGCCAAGTACATCTCCGCCCACTTCAACGTCGATTCCTTCCAGACCGCCGTGCCCGCCACCGCCAAGCTCTGCGAGGAGTACGGCATCCAGATCGCCATCCACTGCCACGGCGGCTATCGCTTCGGCGGCTCGCCCGACGTGGTCGGACATCTGATGGAACTGGGCGGACCCAACATCGGCCTCTGCCTCGACACCGCCTGGTGCATGCAGATCGGCCCCAGGCAGGGCGACCCCCTTGCATGGGTCGATCAGTTCAGCGACCGGCTCTACGGCGTGCACGTCAAGGATTTCACCTTCGACCGCAACGCGCAGTGGAACGACGTCGTCGTCGGCACCGGCAACCTCGACCTCCCCGCGTTCATGCAGGCGCTGGAAAAGAAGAACTTCGCCGGCTACATCGTCCTCGAATACGAAGCCGACGTGAACGACCCGGTCCCCGCCCTCAAGCAGTGCGTCCAGCAGGTGCGCCAGGTCCACGCGCAGTAACGGATAAATGCCGAAAGAACACCCGCAAAGCCCGCGGATGGCCGCGCCAGCGGCCTTCCGCGCGGGTGATCAACGCAGCCTTCGACCTTCCGGCACGGATCACTCCACGCCGAGGCCGAACCACGCCTCCAGGTCCGCCAGCGTCACTTCCGTCAGCGTCTCGACCGTGCGCTCGGCGTCCGCGAGCTGATTCGGCGTGCCCGTGGTCGCCACGCCCAGCGTGTGCAAACCCGCCAGCCTCGCCGAGGCAAGCCCCGCGGCCGTGTCCTCGATCGCCAGACAGTCGGCCGGCGTCAACGCCCGCTCCGGGTGCAGCGCCGCCAGCCGCTCCACCGCCAGCGCATAGCTGGTCGGGTCCGGCTTGGAACGCTCCACCTGGTCCGCCGAGACGATCACCTCGAACACATCGCGTCGACCGAGCTGATCGAGAATCAACGTGATGTCGCTCATGGTCGCGCCGCTGGCGATGGCGATCGGCATGCACTGCGCCGCGGCGTCCACCAGGGGCATCGCGCCCGGAATCGGCTCGATGCCGCGCTTCACCAGCCGCTCGAACGCCGTCTGCTTGTGCGCGCAAAGCTCGGCGATGCGACCCGCCCGATCATCGTCCGCGCCCGCTTCCGTCCCATCGAGAATATGCGCAAACGCATCGCGATCATCGAACCCGATGAACTCCAAAAGGTACTGCCGGTAATCGAATGTCACGCCAAGCGGGCGCAGGACCTCCAGAAACGCCTCGAAGTGCAGCGGCTCGGAGTCGACCAGCACCCCGTCGAAATCAAACACAATCGCCTTGAGCATCCGGCCAGTCTAGCACACCGCCGCCGCCCTCCGCCCGCATGGCGCGAGGCGACTTGTCGCCTTCTCACCGGAGGAACAGCGCCTGCCCGAATTTCCGGCCGGTTCCCTGGCGCGGGATGCGGATGCGTTGCATCGGCGGACGATTCAGCCTAAAACGATGGACCGCAGGGTCAGGTGGCACAAACAGCGCCTACCGCACCATCCGCTGCGTCCCGATCGCGCCCGCACGGTTCGAGCATGGGCCCACCGCGCGCATCCTCGCAGGCCTGCAAACCACGAAGGAGAGTCGCCTCCGATGAGCGATCATCCCAACCTCATGCTCAGCATCAGCGGCGCACGCGGCATCGTCGGCCAGGGCATGACGCCTCCCGTGGCCGCCCGCTTCGGTGCCGCGCTGGGCGCATGGCTGCGCGATACCGCCGACACCGAGACGCCCCACGTCGTCGTCGGCCGCGACAGCCGGCGCTCCGGTGAGATGCTGGAAATGGCCGCGGTCAGTGGGCTCGTCGGCGTCGGCTGCCGCGTGACGCGCCTCGGCATCGCCACCACGCCCGGCACCGCGCTCATGACCGACACGCTCGATGCCGACGGCGGCCTGATCGTCACCGCCAGCCACAACCCCGCGCCGTGGAACGGCCTCAAGCCGCTGCGCCGCGGCGGCCGCGCCCCCGCCGGCGACGAGGCCGCGCAGATCATCCAACGCTTCCGCGACGATCAGCCGCCCTACTGCGATGCCCAAAGGCTGCACCGGATCGAGCATCGGCCCGACACCGATCGCGTCCACGCCGAGCGTGTCGCCCAGTGCGACGACGTCGAGGCGATCCGCAACAGCGGGCTCACCATCGCCATCGACAGCATCCACGGCGCCGGCGGCCGCGAGACGCTCGCCCTGCTTTATGCCC
>JBMCXL010000116.1:0-8462 GCA_048621015.1 Phycisphaeraceae bacterium | reverse complement strand
AGTGCGAGTGGTCGAGGAAGCTCTTGACGACCTGCGTGAAGCGCTCGACGTTGGCTTCGTCGAGCGCGGCGTCGACTTCGTCGAGCACGGCGTAGGGCGAGGGGCGCGTGCGGAAGATGGCCATGAGCATGGCGACGGCGGTCATGGTCTTTTCACCGCCGGAGAGCTGGCTGATGGAGCACGGCTCCTTGCCGGGGGGCTTGGCGTTGATCTCGATGCCGGATTCGAGGACGTCGACGTTGCCCTCTTCGTCGGGCGTGAGGATGAGATCGGCGCGACCGCCGCCGAAGAGCTTGCGGAACAGGCCGTTCTGGCCGGCGAAGTTTTCGCGAATCTCGTTGAAGGTCTGCTCGAAGCGCTGGCGCGAGCTGTGGTTGATCTGGTCGATGAGCTTTTCGAGGCGCTGCTTGGCGTTCTCGATGTCCTGCACCTGCTCGATCAGCTCGTCGTGCTTGCCTTCGAGTTGTTCCTGCTCGTTGATGGCTTCGAGGTTGACGTTGCCGAGGCGGTGGAGCTTGCCGCGCAGGTCGTTGATCTCGGTTTCGACGGCTTGCCAGTCGATGTTGAAGGGGTCGGTGTGGGCGGCCGCATCGTGTTCGGGCTGATCCGCCGCTTCGCTGCGCTCAGCAGCGGCGTGATAGAGTTGCGCGGTGATGTCGGCGCGGTCTGAGACGAGCGCGAGAGCGCTGCGGAGCCGCGTCGCTTCATGCGTTGATTTGTTGTCGGCGCTGTGTTGCTGTGCGAGGGTCTGCTGGTAGCGCTCGTCGAGGTCGATTTCGAGTTGTTCGTGGCAGCGCTGGCGGACACCGTCGGCCTTGACCTCGAGCTCGCGCTTCTCGACCTGCTGCTCGTGCAGCGCGGCGTCGGCCTGCTCGGTGGCGGCGCGCTGCTGCTGCACCTGCTGGCGGATGTTCTGCGTCTTCTGGTCCGCGGCGGCGAGTTGCTGCTCCACCTGCTCGGTCTGCTGCTGATGTTCGGCGAGCTGCTTGTCCAGTTCATCAATCTGGCGCCGGGCGGCGTCGCGCGATGATTCCAGTTCTTCGATGCGGCCGTTGTAGCCTTCGAGCTGTTCGGTGATCGACTGGTGCTGACGGTCGATGTCGGCGGCGGCGATCTCCGACTGGCGCACCTGCTGCTGCGCGGCGCTCAATTGCTCGGCGATCTTGCCCGACTCGACGCGCGCGTTGGTGGCGCTTTCGCGCGCCTGCTCGACTTTCGCATTCAGGTCGGCGATCTCGCGCTCCAGCGTGTCGACGTGCTCCTGGCGATCGGCCGAGTCCTTCTCCAAGCGCGCGGCCTCGTCCTGCTTGGCGCTCTTGCCCTGCTCGGCCTCGCGCAGCTTGGCGTGAATCTGCTCGGTTTCCCTGGAGATCACCGGCTGCTCGCGCTCGAGCGTGGCGACCTGGTTGTTCAGGTTGTCGATGCGGCTGGTCAGCTCGACGCGCACCGAGTTGGCCTCGTAGATCGACTGGCGCAGGTCGTTGGCGAGCTTCTCGACGTGCGCGGCGTGGTCGGAAAGATCGCTGAGCTGCTGCTGATCCGCTTCGATGCGCTGGTCGAGCTCGCCGATCTGCTGCTGGAGCTGGGCGAGTTCGCTGCGTCGGCTGATGAGCCCGGCGCCGGCGGCGGTGACGGGGCCGGCGAAGACGCGGCCGTCGGTGTCGAGCAGTTCGCCCGACTCGGTGACGAAGCGGTAGCCGGCGGGAAGCGTGGCGCGGAGCATGAGCGCGGCGTCGAGATCGCGCACGACGAGCGTGCGCCCGAGCAACCGCCAGACGACCGGGGCGACCCAGTCGGGGTAGTCGAGGTAGTCGATGACCGGCGTGACCCGGAGCTGCGCCTGCGGTTGCGCTCCGGCGTGGGGCAGCGGCGGGAGCGGCGGTTGGTCGAGGGCGACGAAGGAGACGCGGCCGCCGAGCGCGTCGATGGCGGTCTGGCCGGCGGCGTGGGAGCAGATGTCGGCGAGGCGGTCGACGACGAGGGCCTGCTGGTAGTCGCCGAGGGCGGCTTCGACGATGTGGGCGTGATCGACGTCGGTTTCGAGGGTGTCGGCGAGGAGGCCGCGCACGAAGTTGAAGGTGGCTTCGCCGTGCTGCTGGTCGGTGCGCTGCTGGTCGTCGCCCACGGTCGGGGAACCGCCCACGGTCGGGAGACCGTGGGCTTTCGGGTTGGCGCGGGCGAGGACGGCTTTGACGGGGTCGGAGAGGCCTTCCTGGTTGTCCTGCATTTCCTGGAGCAAAGCGCGGCGCGATTCGAGGCCGGAGCGCTGCTGCTTCAGGTCGGCGAGGCGGTCAGCCAACTCGCGCTGCTCGGCGTCGAACTTCTGGGCGAGCTGTTTCTGGTTTTCGAGCTGCGCGTTCTCGTCGGCGAGCAGCTTCTCGGTTTCGTCGAGGCGCTGCTGGGCGTTGTCGCGATCGGTGAGCAACTGTTCGAGCTGGCCGGCGATATCGGTGGCGCGCTCGTCGAGCTTGTCGCGCCGGTCGGTGAGATTCTGCTCGTGCTGGTTGAGCGAGTTGATCTCGTTGTGAAGCTGCGCGGTGCGGCGCATCAACTGGGTGATGCCGGCTTTTTCATCCTCCAACTCGGATTGCTTTTCGTTCAGATCGTGCTGGAGCTGGCGGTGGTCGGCCTGCGCCTGTTCGAGGCTTTGCTCGGCTTCGGTCCTGGCGGCGGTGAGGCGCTCGACCTCGGCGGCCTGCTTCCCGTGCTCGGCCTTCAACTCGTCGCGGCGCTGCGCGAGCTCTTCGAGGCGGTTCCTGTCGCGCTCGATCTGGCTGCGCACCTCTTCGAGCGTGTTCTCGGCGAACTGGCAGCGCTGCTCGGCCTGCTCTTTCTGTGATTGAGCCTGGAGGCGCTCGCGCTCGATGGCCTGCTGCTGCTTCACGATCGCCTGGCGCTCCGTGGCGGCGTCTTCCAGAGCCTGTTCGTGCTCGGCGAGCTGACGGGCGGCGCGGGCGCGGTCGTGCTCGGCCTGCTCGATCCGCTCGGCGAGGTCGGCGAGCTGCGTGCGGTACTTGTGGTACTCGGCGAGGGCGTACTGAAGTTGCAGCTCGCGCAGGCGGGCGGTGTGCTCCTGGTAGGAGCGGGCGCGGGCGGCCTGCATCTTGACCGAGCGCAGGCGGCGCTCGGTGTCCTCCTGGCGCTGGCGGACGAGGGCGAGGTTCTGCTCGGTGCGCTCGAGCTTGCGCGTGGCTTCCTTCTTGCGCGCCTTGAAGCGCGAGATGCCGGCGGCCTCCTCGAAGATGGAGCGGCGCTCCTGGGCGTTGGCCTGGAGCAGCACGTCGACCTTGCCCTGCTCGATCACGGAGTAGGCGTCGGTGCCGACGCCGGTGTCCATGAACAGCTCCTTGATGTCACGGAGGCGCGCCTTCTGGCCGTTGATGAGGTATTCGCTGGTGCCGTCGCGGTAGAGCTGGCGGGTGACGGAGACCTGGTCGGTGTCGACTGGGAGGATGCGGGAGATGTTGGCGTGGCGGTTGCCGAGCGCGGATTGGAGTTCGTCGTCGGCAAGGTCGGCGCGGAGTTGTTCGGTGATGTTGGCGCGGTCTGAGACGAGCGCGAGGGGAGCGCGGCGGAGCCGCGTCGCTTCATCTTCTTGCTCTACTTCCTTGGTCGCCTGGTCGCCTGATTCCTCGGTCGCTTCTTCGATGATGGGGTTGTCGAAGGTGAGGGTGACCGAGGCCATGCCGGAGGGTTTGCGGGTGGACGAGCCGTTGAAGATGACGTCCATCATCGCGCCGCCGCGGAGGCTCTTGGCGGACTGCTCGCCGAGGACCCACTTGATGGCATCGACGACGTTGGATTTTCCGCAGCCGTTGGGACCGACGATGCCGACGATGGGCTCGTCGAAGCGGATCTCGGTCCGGTCGGCGAAGGACTTGAAGCCGGCGAGGGTGAGCTTGGCCAGTCTCATGTACGATCGACCTCCATGTCGTAGCAGTCGTGGCACGCCAGTGGTGCGGTGGTGTTCGGGTGCGGGCCGACCTCCGCGGCTGGCGCGCCCGTGTCTCCATCATCGGCCATGTCGTGTTCCCGGGTCCAGCGAAGGCGGGCGGACAGGCTCGGCGTCAGGGCGTGGTGGACTCTTCCCAGGCCGGCGCGGACCGGGCCGCGCTGGGGCTGGGGTCGGCGTCGGCACCACGGGGGGAAGTGTAGCCGCTTTCACCGCCGCTGTCGGTATCGGCGCCGATTTCGGGGCGATCGGGGCTTCCGTCGCGGTGGCGCTGGATCAGCGGCGCCAGGCCGGTGGAACGGACCTCGATGGGAGCATCGATGTGCCCCCCTTCCGAGAGGCGGTGGAGGACGTTGACCGCCCGGCTGTAGCTCAGGGCCAGCCCCGGCGCGGGCAGTTCGTCGCTGGGCTGGTGGCCGAGCATGTAGGCCAGCGAGGCGACCTTCGGACTGATGCGCAGCTTGCGGCCCTCGATCTGGTGCGGAGCCTGGTAGTAGACCTCCAGCACGTCGGCCTCCTCGGCATCGCGGGTGAAAATGAGGCGGTTGTCCCACAAGCGGGCGAGCATCGGCAAGTCGCACTCCAGGTCGGAGTTGAAGATCACGATCCGCGGCGCGTCCTCGTGGGTGATGTAGATCAGCGGCCGCTCGGACTGGACCTGGTCGATCACGTACTTCAAGCCCCGCCCGCCGGCCTCGCGCACGATCGACCGCCGCAGCAGCGGGCCATCGTCGTCGATCATCGCCAGCGACTCGTACGCCGCGATCCTCACCATCGGCTCGGGATCGTTCAGCAGCGTCCGCATCGCCTCCCGCGAGTCGTCCAGCAACCGCCGCAGCGCCTCCCGGCCGCCATCCTCGTAAGGCAGATTCACCAGCGCCCGCGCCACGTGCTCTCGCACCTCCGGATCGTCGTGCGAAGCCAGCTCGGCCAGGTATCGGCTCGCGCGGCCGTCCTCCAGGCTGGCGCCCGCCTCCAGCGCGGCGAGGCGCACGTGCATCCGCGGATGGTCGTAATACTCACGAAGCACCGGCGCCACGATCGTCCGCCCCAGCACCCGCCAGGCCAGCACGACCGCCTCCACGTGCTCGGGCTGGGCGACCAGGGCCTCGGCGAGCTGGCGGGCCTTCTGCTCCTCAAACCCGGCTCCACGCTGGATATACAGATGCGAGATCAAGTCGATCAGCCGCACCGGCTCGCGGGCGAAATGCGCGGGCACGCGCACCTGGATCAGGCTCTCGGTGATCGCCTTGGCGGTTTGCAGCTTCTCCTCCGGCTCGGGGGGGAAACGCTCGTTGATGCGGTCGGCGATCTCCTGGCTGCGCGTCCAGCTCGGCTGGTTGAGGATCAGCTCGATGGTGCGGCGGCGCGTGGCCCGGCCACCGGTGATGACCACCGCCTGGCGGTTGCCGAACGCCTCGTCGTCGGCCTGTTCGTCAGCGGCGCTGTCGGCCTCGAAGGGGTCGAGGTAGATCGGGCCGCGGGCCTCGGCGACGGTGAAGCTGCGCAGGCCCGGGCGCGTGCCGGTCACCGACAGCTCGGTGGTCCACAGCGCTCCGCCCGCGAGGCTGGTGGTCTGGGTCTGGGGCAGCGCCGAAACCAGCACGTCGAAGCGGGTGCCGGGCACAGCCCCGGGGGGAACCAGCCCCTCCACGGCGACCAGCGCGGTGTCCTCGCTCTGGAAGAACTCCTCCGGGCTCATGTGCATGAACGGCTTGTACCGCTCGGGCATGCCCTGGGCGGCCTGGGGGCTGCCGATGCCCATGCGCTGGGCGTACTGGATCATCTGCTCGCGAATGGCGGCGGGGACTTCCGAGGAGCCGGTGCCCGAGCCGCGCGGCAGGACGACCACGCCGTAGCCGGAGACGAGTTGGGGCTCGAATCGGCGGATCTGGCAGAGCGAGGCGACGGTGCCGCGCAGGAAGTCGGGGCCGGTGTAGGTCACCGGCGGCGGACCGGCGCTGGGCTCCTCGGTGGGGGTCTTGCAGCCGGGGACGGCGGCAATGAGCGCGGCGGCGGCGAAGGCCGTCAGGACTGTGAAAGCCGAAAAGGGCTGGGGCTTAAGCTGGGGCATGGGCGGGGGAAATCGTGTGGTGGGTGTGCCGAGCGGAAATTGGGGGCAAGGCAGCATTGTCGGCTGCGGGTACTGGTCGGTCAAGGGTTTACGGCATCGAGTGGGTGGGTCGCCTCGAGATCTGCTGTCCCGGTGGTCGCGGCCCAAAGCCCGCGGATGGCGCGTCCGCGAGCCTTCGGCGGGGTGGCGGCGGCGTGCAACAGTTTCAAATCACAGCCCGGCCCAACCCATCTCAATCCACTTCGCGACGGACGTCGAAACCACGGGGCGGGTGATACACTTCCTGAATGAAGGCGGATCCCATGCAGGCGGACGTGGAGCGCGTGCTGATCGACCGGGACACGATCGCGGCGCGCGTCGCGGCGCTGGCCGAGCAGATCGCGGCCGACCTGCGCGCCGAGACGCACGCGGAGGAAACGGTGGAGATCACGCTCGTGCCGATCCTGACCGGCAGCATGATCTTCGTGGCCGACCTGGTGCGCCACCTGCCGCTGCGCATGCAGATTCACATCATCTCGGTCAGCAGCTATCCCGGCACGGCGACCGAGAGCCGCGGCCCGAGCGTGGAAGCGGCGCTGACCCGCATTCCCGAAACCCTGACCGGCCAACACGTGCTGGTGATCGACGACATCCTCGACTCCGGCCGCACCCTGCGCACCGTCACCGACATCCTCCAACAGCGCAGCCCGGCGAGCCTGCGCACCTGCGTCCTCCTGCGCAAACAGCGCGACACCGCCATGCACTGCCCGGTCGACTACATCGCATTCGACATCCCCGACCGCTTCGTCGTCGGCTACGGCCTCGATTACAACGACTACTACCGCAACCTGCCGGAGATCTGCACGCTTAGACCGGAAATCGTTTCAAGTTCCAAGTTCCAAGTTCCAAGTTCCAAGTTGATCGGCGGCTCTGCCGCCGTCTCCGCAACTTGAAACTTGAAACCTGGAACTTGAAACTCACCGCTATGCCCACCACGCAGAACAATCCGAAGCTCGCGCCGCGGCGCTCCGAGCGCGTGGAATGGGCGCATCGGGCCGAGGACGCGACGCACGATCCGCATGACGACGTGGTGGCCGCGCGCGCCGCGGCGATGCTGCCGGCCGAGTTGCTTCAACCGCACGAGATCATCGTCCTGCTGCTCAAGCCGAGCCCGTGGTTCATCGTGCTCGCGCCGCTCAAGACGCTGGTCGCATTGGTCGTGCTCACGCTGGCGATGGTCGTGCTCAGCGGGCATATCCATGCCTGGCTCGGCATCGCGCAGCGCGACCTGGTGCTGATCGGCGTGGCGCTGATCGGTGTGCGGCTGTTCTGGCAGTTCCTCGAATGGCTATCCCGCGTCTACGTCATGACCGATCAGCGCCTCATCCGCGTGCGCGGCGTGCTGCGCGTGCAGGTGTTCGAATGTCAGCTCCGCCAGGTCCAGCACACCGAGGTGCTGCTGTCGATCCGCGAACGCCTCTTCGGCCTCGGCACCATCGTCTTCGCCACCGCCGGCACCGCGCTCAGCGAAGCGCACTGGCAAATGGTCGCCCGCCCGCTGGAAGTCCACCAGCGCGTCGTGCAGACCCTGCGCCGCTATCGCCGGTGAGCGCGAAGCTGCACCCGGACTGGTCGCTTAAGCGACCAGTCCCCCACGCACGCGAGGCGCCTTCTTTCACCACGGCGAGGTCTGGTCCGCCAGGTCGGAGTAGGGCGGACTGACGCGCGCCCCTTCCGCATCGGTCGCCGGGCTGTTCTGCGCATCAAAGTCGTTGATGCGGTCGATCAGCGCGCGCAGCGTGCCGTAGTCGTGCCGGGTGAACGTAAAGTAGAGGCGCGGCAGCTCCAGGTGCTCGCGCTCCGACTCGAACGGCTCGCCCTGAGCGATGCGCCCCTCGGCCACCAGCCCGGCGAACTGCTCGTTGAGCGCTTCCACCTGCTCGTCGCGCAGCGGCCGCAGCATGCGCAGCACGAGCGTGTCCTGCACGAAGCGCTGCGAATGGTAGTTGCGGTAAAAGTGCAGGATGTGCCGCACGGCGTCGCGCGGATCGGTAGCGAGATGATAAAGGTTCAGATCCTGCGGGCTGATCATGCCGGTGGCGAGCAACTGCCGGCGGACGTAGTGGTCCCACTCGCTCCAGTAGCTGCCGCCTTCGCGGTCGATCATGACGATCGGCGCGATCGGCGCCTTGCCGGTCTGGATGAGGGTCAGCGCTTCGAAGCCTTCGTCGTGCGTGCCGAACCCCCCGGGGAACAGGGCGACGGCGTGGGCCTGCCACATGAACATGAGCTTGCGCGTGAAGAAGTAGCGGAAGGTGATGAGCTTGGGGTCGCCGGCGATGATCTCGTTGGCGCTGGTTTCGAACGGCAGGCGAATGGCGACGCCGAAGGACGCTTCGCGTCCCGCGCCGCCGTGGCCGGCGCGCATGATGCCGTCGCCGGCGCCGGTGATGACCA
>JBMCXL010000115.1:0-8510 GCA_048621015.1 Phycisphaeraceae bacterium | reverse complement strand
GCGTGGATCGTCAGAACATCGGCCGCGACTGACGGCAGCGCCCGAACGCGCTGCCGGAAGCACGGGCCGATCAGCGTGGATCATTCCAGGGGGAGATGGTGCCGGTTCCGGTCATTGGTTGTTCAACCACGTGGACGCTGCCATCCATGAACAAGCCGCTCACGGTATCGCGGTGGCGCATGGCTTGGGCATGCTCGATCTCGTTCCGGTTGATAGGGGCGACGTAATAAGCCTGACGCAGCCGCGGTCCCGAGCTTTCAATCAGCAGCACCGTTTCGCTGAGCTTCACCGCTCGTTCAATGGCGATGAGCGACCAGTAAAAATTCATGCCGGCTTCCGGCCGCCAGCGGTTGCGCCAGTCGCTGGGTACGCCGGGACACGCGTAAGGCGAGCCCAATTCGGGATCGCTCATCGCCCCCTCGGGGTCGAGCCCGACATACGGCGCAAACGCCTTGTCCCATCTTTCATCGGCGTCCTTGTCCCGCGCGTCGGGAAGGACGTTGTCGTTTTCCGAAAGATACATCTCGACCGCGAGCCCGATCTGATGGAAATTGCTCTGGCAGGTCACCACTCGCGCGGCCTCGCGCGCGGCGGAAAGTGCCGGCAACAGTACTGCGATCAACAGGCTGATGATGCTGATGACCACCAGCAGCTCGACCAGCGTGAATGCATGGGATTTGTTTCGCATGGGCTGTTCTTTTCCGTTGCTTCGGCCAGATCGTCGTCGCGCTCTCTGCGCGACGACGATTCTGCGCGGGGGATGTTTCGACTCCATGAGCGGCATGTGAAAAACGAATGTGAACGAATGGGGGTGGTTCTCCAGCTTCGGGGCGGCCGCGCATCGCCACACGCGGTCGAGTGGAGCTCCGGTCAGTCGTCGTCCTCCAGCGTGCTGATCCGCACGTCATCGAGATACCCGTCGAACCCGGCGCCCAACTGAATGGGATGGTTGGAGACGTACAGGCGGTCGATGTCGGTCTGCTCCGTCCAGCGCATCTCCTTGTCGTCGGCATCGACGAGCGTCATGGACAGCTCGTCCTGCTCGGGGTCGAAGACGACAGTCAATTGATAGACCGTGCCCGTCTCGATGCGGTTGCTCTTCACGGTGTCGGCGGACTTGCCGTCACCGCTGATCGAGAAGCGCAGGTGCGGGGCGCGGTAGAAGAGCATGAAGCTGCGCTCCTGGTCCGTGGAGTTCCACTTGCGCATGACGGCGGCGTTGCCCTTGTCCCGCAGCGTCTCGAACTGGAGCGTCATCTCGAGCTTCAACCCCGCTTCGTAGCCGCGATCGAAGCGCGGATGCACCAGTTCGACCGGCGCCCCGGCGGGCATGTGCGCCGCGTGGCTGTCGTTCCACGCGACGATCCGCAGTTGATCGGCGGCGACGACGGCGTCGGCGCCCGAGGCGCTGGACTTGTCGGTGACGGTCCACGTGTTTGCCTCGGGATCGAACCGCTCGTCCTCGAAGTCGTAGTGCGCCAGTGTCTGCTCGCCGGCAGCGGGCGCGGCAGCGAGGAGCACGACGCCCAGAAGCACGCTCATCTTCGTCGCGAAACGGAGATCTTTCATTCGGACACCTCGCTTTGGGCGGTGTTTTCGTCCCTTGCCGCGGGATCGTGCGAACGCTGCGCGCCCCGCGCCTGCGTCGCGGCGGTGAACGGTGCGAGAGGCGCGGCCACGTCCGCGGGATCCTCCACGACCGTCGGTCCAACCCACGTGCGCGGCGGCGCGGCGGTGGGATCGGCCAGCATGCGCGCGATCTTCTCCACCGCGCTGCGGGCGTGGTCCATCGGATCGAGCTGAAGCTTCACGCACGGCCGCGGCCAGAACATGCCCGAACCATGCAGCGACTGACACGCGATGTGCAGTTGCTCGCTCGTGGTCAGCCCCAAGGCGACGGCGGCGAGCATGGCGCCCTTGCCGGTCTGGTCGTCGCCGATCACCAGCGCTTGCGGGCGCGTTTCCAGCGCGCTCCACCAGCGCGCGAACGCGTCGTAGCCGTGCTGCTCGTCGAAGTGATCGACATGGCAGATCCACGATTCGCGCGGGCGCTGGCCGTGGTCGGCCAAGGCCTGGTGGAAGCCGTCGAGCGTGGGGTTGTCCGGTTGATGATTGGTCAGCAGCGCGATGTCGCGAATGCCGCGCTGGAGAAAGTGGTCCGCGCCGCGGTAGCCGATGGCGAAGTAGTCCGTGCTGACCGTGGCCTGGACGACGTCGCGGCCGGTGACACTGACCAGCGGCAGCTTGAGCGCCTCGATCCTGGCCGAGACCTGGGCATCGGACCAGTGCACCTCGGCCGGGTGCTTACTCGCGTCATGCGGCCAGGCGGAGGTGATCAGGCCGGAGAGCACGCCCCGGTCCAGGTCGCCGAGCAGCAGGGAGTGATCCATGTGGTGCTCGGTCTCGTGCGGCTGGGGGAGGTAGAGGCGGTTGCGGTAGCCGCGCCGCTGCAACTCCAGCCGCAGGGCACTCATCAGCAGCAGGGCGAAGGTGGAGAAGGTGCGGTTCTTGCGCGTGCGGCTGAACATGGGGTAATTCATCAGCACGCCGATCACCGGCTCCGGCTCGGCCGCCCGCACCACGTGCCCGTAGCCGCCACGCGACTCGATGTAGCCCTGCCGCGCCAGGTCGGCGAGGGCCCGGCGCACCGTGATCCGGCTGACGCCGAGCTGGTCACAGAGACTCGCCTCGGACGGTAAACGCTCTCCCGCACTGAGCTTGCCGGAGCCGATCCACTCCAGCACCCGCCGCTGCACCTGGACGTATTTGGGTTCAATGCCGCTCATGAATATGACTTGTTATATTGGAATACTTGTTATGGATCCTGTCAAGCACGAATTTCAGGAAATCCGTGCTCGATAGACCCGCCCGCCCCCGGCCGCAGCGCTGCGAAGGGGGTCGTGGGTCACTTCGCAGTTGCGCCGGGGTGGCTGGGGCTGAGGCCGATGGCCGTGCCCAGTGGTGGCGCCGCGAAGGAGGGGGAGGCAGGACAACCTTTCAATTCAAGCAGGGGTGCGGCAAGCCGGGATTGAAACGGAAAAACTTGGCGCCGCGCCGCGCTACTTCAACAGGCGCACGTCGCCCCACGCCAGGTTGGCGCTCGCGGCCTCGCCCGCCCCGTCCGGATCGCGCCACGCGGTCAGGTGGAGCGGGCCCCCTTGTTCCACCGCCACGTCGATGACCACCGTCGGCGATCCATCGCTCACCTCTTCGCGCACCAGCGTCTGCCCATCGAGTTCGATGGCGATCTGCACACACCCGCCGCGGCCGAGCTCGGCGTGAAGCCCGACCTGCCCCTGAAGCTGGCGATACACGCCAGCCGGCAGCTCGTGCACGATCGGCAGCGGCGCGACGTGGGCGCCGCCGCCCCAGCCGCGCTCGAACGTCTGCACCGAGCCGTTCGACTGGCGCAGCTGCAAGGGATGACGCCGTCGCTCGGCATCGAGGCATGCGCCGCGCACCATCGCGCTGAACCGGTACGGCCCCGGGATGATCCACGGCCGGCGCAGCGGCTCCAGCTCGTCCAGGTGCACGACCTGCAAATGCTCGGTGTCCCCGGCGTCGAACGTGCCGTGCGCCAGCGCGCTGACAGTGTGCACGACATCGGCGGTGAGGCGCGCCAGCCGTTCGTGCAACTGCCGGTACAGCGCATCGAGCCGCGGCTCGTCATGCTCCATCGCCGCGTACACCAGCGGCACGTGCAGCTTGCGATTCTCGAGCGCCGAGTCGACGTAGCGTTGATACAGCCGAAACACCGCCTCGCCGATGGTTGTTCCTTCCAGGCGCGGCGCGTGATGGGTGATGTCGCCTTCCGTGCGCATCGTCTTGTCGAGCAGGTCGAGCGCGGTCAGTTCGTGCGGCCCGTCCTGCGGCAGATCCAGCAGCCGGTCGATGATGAAGCAGTCGGTGCCCCACGGCCCTTCCAGCGCGTGCAGCGTGTGCGTGTCCTGAAAGAAGTGCAGCAGGATGCCGAGCCGTTTCGCGGCGTCGGCCGTCCGGTTGCGGGCCAGGTCATCGACGATCGTGGTCAGGTAGTGACGCGCGCCCTGCTCGAAAAAGCGCCAGTGCGGATTGTCCGATTGGAGGATCGGCTGCGGGCGCGGGCCCGTGGGCGTGCGCGTCATGCCCCAGTACAGGTAATCGGGATGACTCATCGGCGGGTAGTGAAACTGGATGCCGTCGATCACCAGTTGGTAAGGATCGATCTGCTCGTGCAGCTCGGCATTCAGCCACCGATCCGGCCAGCAGCAGTATTCCCGGATCACGTCGTCGGCATGCCCGGCCCAGAGCGCCCGGTCCCGCTCGGGCAGGGTGTCGAACGCCATCCTCGTCAGTTCGCGATGATCGCCCATGGAATGCGCTTTCCTCGATTGCAGGGGAACAGGCAATGGAGTCGGCGCATCATAAGGATTTGCGGCGATGTCGGGCGCAGCATCCGGCGCGGGCCGAGCGATCGACCGCGCAGTTCGCCCGGCGCTGGTTGTGACGTGGGCTTCACTCCGCCAGCGCGTCGGCCGGCACCATCAGCGTCTCGGGCGACAGCGAGAACACCGACGGCGCATTGAGCAGACGCACCGCGTTGGACGAGCCCGGCCGACGCAGCGACCACACGCGACCGTCCTGGCCCTGGGGAATGTCGATCAGCACCAGCGGCCCGTCCTGCTCCAGCTCCGTCTCGTTGCCGTCCGGATCGAACAGGATCGCCGGCACGTTGCGCGGCACGTTGTACATCGCCAGCTTCTTCAACCCCTTCGGCACGTAGAAATACACGCGATGCCAGCCGTGCGGCACGAACGGCTCGAACGCCATCGGCACACCCGCCGGCACGCGCACCGCATGACCGTTCTTCTGATCGGTCGTCTCCACACGATATTCGCCCGGCCCCTTCACCGGCACGCGCAGCGTGTGCCACTCGCCGACGTCCTCCGCCACCGTCAGCGTGCGCTCGAGAAGCACCTGCCCGTCCGGCCCGTGCGCCACCACCTTGATCTGCTGGTTTGCCTTCCAGTCGCGCACCTTCACCATCACCGGCAGGCTGCTCATGGCCGACAGCGGCCTGAAATAAAACTTCGTCCCGTACAGCGTGCTGTACCCACGCTCCACGAACTCGCCGGTCGGACGCACCGAATCGTCAATCGGCGTCAGCTCGCCCGTGTAGCGGCGCGGCTCGAAGTCCAGCGGCGGATAGTCGCGCCGGCCGGCGGCCACCCATTCGCGCAGCTCCTCGTCGGTCGGCGCTGAAATCTCCTGCCACTCCGGCGCCTCGGGATTCTTCGGATTGAAATACTCCTTCACGCCCGATTCCGGCGCGAACCGCGCGCCCACCAACTGCCAGAGCCGATACGTCTGCACCATCGCCGACGGGTAAATGCGCCAGACCAGCCGTGCCAACGCGCGCGCCGCTTCGTCGTGCTCGTCGCTGCCCGTGGCGGCGCTGGTGAACTCGTGATACCGGCGCAGGTACTGCACGTAGCGCACGTAATCGCCGACGCGGGCGCGCACCGCATCGGATTCCGCCAGCTCGTGCGCCTCCTCGAGATCGCGGAACGACAGGGCCAGTTCCTGTTTCGTGAACGGGTGATCGCCCGTCCAGCGCTCGAGCATGCGCTGCATCGGCTCGGCGGCGCTGCCGAAGCAGCGCTGGTAGAACTCGTCGATCAGCGCATCCGAATCGGCCGCCGGGTCCCACATCAGCCGCGAGCCGACGTAGTGCGCCAGCGCGATCGCGCCGCCGCTGTAAGTGCTCTCGAACTTCAACGCGCCGACGCCCTGCTCATGCCAGAAGCGGATGCGCTCGCGCGGCGTATTGCGGAAATCGAACTTCGGCAGGTTCCGCCCCCAGTCGGTGATGTTCCAGTAGGTGTAGAGGCCCGGCGGCGCGATCGAGTCCAGCCCGTCGCGCTCGATCTTGCGCATCCACGCGCCCAACAGCTCGTCACCGGACAGGCCCGTGCGCTGGAAGGCATACGGAATGACCCACACGTGCACGTTCGGCTCGAGGTCGATGGTCGGCACGGCCGCGTAGCTGTCATACGCGTAGGTGCTCACGCCCCGGCCGGGGAATTCGTCCGCGACGGCGCGCGCCGTCTCGTTGGCGAGGAAGAACACGCGGTCGCTGATGCTGCCCGAGCCGATCGCCAGGCACTGATCGCATTCACAGTGTCCGCCGCCGTCCGCCGGTCCCACGCCGACGAAGTGTGACTGAAGGTCGTCGGGCGCCGCTTCCACGCGCCGGCGCATCTCCTCCAGCCGATCCTCGATGAACAGTTGGCGCACCTCGTCGTTGGCGATGCAGAACTTCATGCCCACGCGGTAGTCCACGCGCTCGCCGTCGACTTCGGCGCGATACTCGGGGTTGTCGCGCAGTTGCTGCTCGTACTTGCGCGAGAAGTGGTGGCCGACGTGGCCGTAGGACCGGAGCTGCTGGCCCATGCGGTTGCGGCGCTTCCAGTCGCTCCAGCGGTCGCGCATCTCGAGCTTGGGATCGACGGGGTTGCGCGGCCCGAAGCCGCCGGTGCCGAAGAAATCGCGCGAGATGAACGCCGGCGCGATCAGTCGATCGATCTCGAGCGTGATGTCGTCGCGCTCGGGGATCAGCTCCCAGTTCGGGTTCGGCAGATACCATCGGCAGCCGAGCTGCTCCAGGTAGAAGTAGATGCCGTGCGACAGGCCCATGTCGTGGTTCGCCACGATCCAGAGCCGATCGTCGCCGTCGCTGCGCAGCACGAACGCCTCGCGGCGATGGTCGGCGAGGCGCTGGCGCATGTCCGCGGGCACGGCCTCATCTGCGGCGCGCGCCAGCACGATCCCCTCCTCCCCCAACTCCTCGGCGGTCGCGAACGCGGCGCCGCTCATGCGCTCGAGCGTGCCGGTCAGATCATCAATCGCCGCGCGCAGCCGATCGTTCGGCTCGGCCGGTGTCACGATACGGTTGCCGTACTGCTGCGCCGCAGCCGGCGCCGGCATCATGAAGAGGCAAGCCACGGCAAGGCATCCCACCCACCGCGCGAAACACCGAACCCGGCCACCGCCGCTGAAAAAACCATTACGCATCGTCACGCTCCTGTGCGATTCCCACCCATGCCCGGCAAACAGCGAGGTCGATCGCGCTCCGGTGTCCGGTTGGTCGCGGCGACACGAACGCGCCGTCATCCACGCCGCCAGCCCCTCCGTGGCGCCCCCACGCGCGGCGCGGCGGACGACGAGGGATTCATAGATCCCCGGCATAAATCTTGGAACCGAATTCCGGGTGGCTGCCGCTGGGATTCCACCAGTAGTTGTTGTACGCGCTGCCGCCGAAGCGCCAGGTCTGGCCGTTGTTCATCTCGTGCCATTCCACGTGGCCGTCGAGGAACAGGATGTTCATGCCCTCGGCGATCATGCTGTCGGGCCGCATGTGGTTGGAGGTCTGCGGCACGGTGACGTTCACGCCGCGCTTGCGCGAGTAGGCGACGTCAAGCATGAAAAACGGCATGACCGATCCGCCGTCCGGCCGCACGGTCGAGCGCTGCGGATACCAGCCCGCGCCGCGGTGCGGCCAGTTGCGTTTGAGGTGCCGCCAGCCGTAGGTGTTCCCGCCGCTGGTGTAGTTGTGCTCGCCGCCGATGTAGACGTAGGTCATGTACCCGCTGCTACCGAGGTGATCGGTCTTGTAGCCGCGATCGTAGCGTTCGGCGGCGGGGCAGTGCCACCACCAGTCGCCCTCGCCGAGGCCGTAGTTGGTCATCAGATCAACCCGCGCTTCGGGGTGAATCTGCATGTGCCGATTGGAGTTGCCGACCGAGTGGGGCAGTTGCTCGTAGTCGTTGTCATAGGTGATGGCCACCATGCCGAACTGGCGCATGTTGCTCTGGCACATCACCCGAATCGCCGCCTTGCGCGCCGCGGCCAGCGCCGGCAGCAGCAGGGCGATCAGCAAGGCGGTAATCGAAATCACCACCAGCAGTTCGACAATCGTGAACGCGCGTCCGGTAGCTTGGCAGCGCAGCGCGGCGGGTGTCGAGCGGTCGATGCGGAACATCCTTCCAAGGCACTTCATGACAAACGATCCTTCATCCATACCCCCGCGACACAAAAAAACGCATGCATGCCTGCGGCATACCTGCAAACACAGATTCAATAGTAGATGTCTCGATATTTGTGCGAGACCTGTTCATCGCTCCGCCACATGGTGTGCCCGTCGGCGTAGAGGATGTTCTGGCCGCCGGCGTCGTGATTGTCCAGGTAACCGATGGCGCTCGAGCCGCTGCGGCCCGTATCCGGATCGTTGATGTCGAGCATCATCGGATGCTCGGCGGCGGGGGCGACGTACTTGATCCGCGAGCTGTCCGGCGCATCGACGTTCTGACCGTGGTGCGTCCGGCGCGCGGCGGGCGCCCGTGGGTCGCCGGGTGTCGAGGCCGAAACAGGCTGCCAGAAGAACCACTGATTGCTGAGCGGGTTGCTGGCGGGCCGGGGATAGCTGCCCGTGCCCACCCAGAAGTTGTAGGACGTGCTGACCAAGTTGGTGT
>JBMCXL010000114.1:0-8526 GCA_048621015.1 Phycisphaeraceae bacterium | reverse complement strand
GTTTTGTTGGGCGCGTGAGGAAGCCCACGGTCGGGAGACCGTGGGCTTTCGGGGGGGGGGGGTGAACGGGGTGTTGTCGATGTTGACGCTGCGTGCGGTGGTGCCACAATGCGGTCATGAGCATGTCACACACCTGGCGGGTTTACCTGGCTGGCGAGATTCATTCCGACTGGCGGCAGCGCGTTGAAGCGGGGGTCAAGGAAGCGGGTTTGCCGGTGACGTTTCTTGCGCCGGTGACGGATCATGCGGCGAGTGATGAGGTGGGCGTCGAGATCCTCGGCGAGGAATCAGATGCGTTCTGGAAGGATCGCAAGGGGGCGGGGATCAACAGCATCCGGACGCGCACGCATCTGGCGCGTGCGGACGTGGTGGTGGTGCGCTTCGGGCCGAAGTACAAGCAGTGGAACGCGGCGTTTGATGCGGGCTACGCGGTGGCGCTGGGCAAGCCGGTGATCACGCTGCACGATGCGGAGCACGATCATGCGCTGAAGGAGGTGGATGCGGCCGCCGCGGCGACGTGCCGCGACCCGGAGCAGGTGGCGCGCATCCTTCAGTACGTCATCGCGAAGGCATGAGGCGGCGCCGAATCGTTCACGTCAAAGGTGAAAGGAGCCATGGCGATGATCCCCGGCATGTGGACAAGCTTCCTCATCGAGCACGATCCCGAGCAGATGGTGCGCGCCTTTGCGCGTGCGGGCTGGCGCAACCTGGAGCTGTCCACCGAGCACGGGGCGGCGCTGCTGGAGCGTGGTGACGGGCGGCAGGTCGGCCAGCGGTTTCGGGTTTTCGCCGAGGCCGAGGGCGTGCGTTTTCCGCAGGGCCATCTCTGGTTGCACGCGGACATTGTCAGTCACGATCAGTCGGAAACGCTCGACACGCTGCGGCGCTGGCTGGATCTGTTCGTGACGGTGGGGGTGCGCGCCGCGGTGCTGCATCCCGGCGGCCGGGCGCTTCAGCGCGAGGGGATCGCGGAGGAGCGCATCGCCGAGATGCGCACCGCGGCGTTGCGCACGCTGGCCGATCACGTGCGCGACACGGAACTGACCATCTGCCTCGAAAATGCGGGCCAGCACAAAGGCAGCGCGCAGGCGCTGGTGGAGATGATTGCGCTGGCGGATCGGCCGAACCTCGGCATCTGCCTGGACACCGGGCACCTGCATCTCACCGGCGGCGACCAGGCCGAGTTCATCCGCACCGCCGGGCCGCTGCTCAAGGCGCTGCACATCGCCGACAACGAAGGCCAGACGGATCAGCACCTGATGCCGTTCGGCCGCGGCACCGTGGCGTGGGACGTGGTCACGCGCGAGCTGAACGCGCTGCCTTACGAGCGGCTGTTCAACTTCGAGATCCCCGGCGAGAACCGTTGCCCGCTGCCCGTGCGCCTGGCGAAGCTGGACTATCTCAAGACGATCCTGCCGATCCTGCTCGGCGACGCGGCCGGCGCGGACACTGCCGCTTCGCCGGGCGCGCAGCGCGACAAGACCGCGCTTTGAGCGTGAAGGCGGACGACGCATGCGGATCGGCGGTGGTGTGAGCCGTTGAGCCGCGCGCGGTGCGCGGCGCGTTCAGGGGCTGAAGTATTGCGCGCCGCTGACGGTGAAGCCGGGGTTCCACCAGATGCGGCTGTAGTAGTCGCTGCCGTAGCGCCACGTGTCCGTGCCGCCGAGCTTTTGCCAGCTCACGTGGCCGTCGACGAACAGCACGTTCTGGCCGAGGGCCATGTAGTTGGGATTGGTCGAGCCCTGCTTGCCATCGTCGATCGCGCGGGCGTGGTTGGAGCGGCGCAGCGTGTGCCAGTAGGTGGACACGCGGCCGAGGTAGCTGACATCCATCATCAGCGGGGAACGGTTCGGATCGGGAAAAGCGGGATAGGGCGAATCGTTGTCGTGATAGATCGAGACGTGCGGCGCGAGGCCGTGGCGGTTGTAGAGATAGAAGTAGCCGCCGCTGCGGTACCAGCCCCAGATGTTGGCGCTGCTGGGGCTGTTGCTGCCGCCGTTGCCGGCGAGGTAGGTGTAGGTCATGCGGCCGCGGGCGTTGTTATCCCACTGGCTCCAACTGCTTGGGAAGTTCGCGGCCGAGGGGCAGATCGTCAGTTGCTCGTCCACGCCGTACTCGTCGCGCAGCACGGTGTGGCCGGCGTTGTTGCGGATGAGGTAGGCGGTGCCCCAGGTGCCGCCGGGCAGTTGCTTGTTGTCCTGCTCGTAGGCGTGCAGCGTCAGTCCAAATTGCCGCAGGTTGGACGCGCAGCCGACCCGCCGCGCCTGCTCGCGCGCCGAGCTGAGCGCCGGCAGCAGAATGGCGATCAGCAAGGCGATCAGGGCGATCACCACCAGCAACTCCACCAGCGTGAACGCTTGACGGGACCTTCGCATGGGAGATGCCTTTCTGTTGACCTGAACAGACGGTAAGACAGTTGCAGATCATCGGCCGGAAGAGGGCCGCGGGGCAAGGCACCGGTGTCGGACGGGCGCCAAGACCGGCGCCCATGGATGTGATCCTCCGCCCACCGGATACGTTGCCCACCAACCGCGGGCCGTCCGGTTCCGAGCACACTCTGCCTTTCAATATATGACGGCGGCAGGGTCGATTCAACGGTTTTCTGGCGCGCCGTCGGCGCCACCATCGCGAAGCAGCTCGGCCCCTAACCCGTGTGGGTAAGCTGGGCGTCGCCTGGCGCATGTCCGTCTCGATACGAGGCCATAATACGACCGCCATGCTCCCTACCGGGGGCTGTGAGCCACCCGCCGTCCTTGCGCACCCGGGATGGTGTCGATCTTCTCCGACTCGGCCACGCTCTCTGCATGCGCCAGCGGGGCGGGTCGCGTCGTCGCGACAGTTCCTGGCGATTTATCCGGCAGGTCTGGCAGGCTTCCCCGGAGCATCAGGCCGGCCGGGCCTCGGCGCCCACGCCTGGGACGGGGCTGGGGCATACCGGCGGCGGCGTCGATCGTGATCCCAGGTGGCTGACCGGTCGTACGTCGTGGTGCGACGCGTGGCTCTGTTTCGTTTATGATCGCCCGATTGCAAGCCTCCGCCACGCGCTCACCGAGGAGTCCCCACCATGGATCGACGCGGCGACATGAACTTCGACTTCGATGAATTCGCCCGCCGCCACGCGCGACGGTGGGGCATCACCGGCATCGCCCTGGTGGCGATCGGCTTGGTCACGCTGGTCGGGTTGTGGACGATGTACTACACCGTCCAGCCGGAGGGCGAAGCGGTGGTCAAGCGTTTCGGCCGCGTGGTGCGCACCACGGGACCCGGCCTGCATTTCAAGTGGCCGTTCGGCATTGAGACGGCGACGTTCGTGCCGACGCGGCGCGTGCTCAAGGAGGAGTTCGGCTTTCGCACGACCGAGGCCGCGCAACGTAGTCAATACCGCAAGCGAACGCCCGAGCAGCATGAATCGCTGATGCTCACCGGCGACCTGAGCGTGATCGACGTCGAGTGGGTGGTGCAGTACCAGATCAACGACTCGCACAAGTGGCTGCACCAGGCGCGCGACCCGCGCGAGACGATCCGGGACGTTTCCGAGGCGGTCATGCGCCGCATCGTGGGCAATCGCCTGGGCAGCGACGCGCTGACCGAGGCACGTTCGCAGATCGCGGCCGCGGTCAAGCAGGAGATGCAGTCGATCCTCGAAGACGGCGAACCCGGCGGCGATGACTACGGCCTGGGCATCCACATCGGCACGGTGCAGATGCAGGATGTCACCCCGCCGGACCCGGTCAAGCCCGCGTTCAACGAGGTGAACAAGTCGCGGCAGGAGAAGGAGCGGCTGATCAACGAGGCGGAGCGCTACCGCAATCAGGTGATACCCAAGGCGCGCGGCGAAGCGGAGCAGACGATCGCCGAGGCCGAGGCGTACCGCGCCGAGCGCGTGAACGCGGCGAAGGGTGAAGCATCGCGATTCGCGGCCATGCTGACCGAATACCAGGAGCAGCCGATGGTGACGCGGCGCCGACTCTACCTGGAGATGGTGGACCAGGTTCTGCCGAAGGTCGGCCGTGTGTACGTGGTCGAGCAAGAGGGCCACCAGCCGTTGCCGCTGTTGAACCTGGATCGAATTGCGGATGAGAAGGGAGCGGGTCACTGATGAAATACATCGCGTTGCTGATTGCACTGGGCGTGTTGAGCGTGGTGGGACTGGTCGTCCTGCTCGCCGCGACGTACACGCTGGACGAAACCGAACAGGCGATCGTGCTCCAGTTCGGCGACCCGGTGGGCCAGCCGGTCATGGAGCCCGGCCTGCACTGGAAGGCGCCGTTCATCCAGGAGGTGCGCCGCTTCGACAAGCGGCTGCTGGCGTGGGACGGCGATCCGAACCAGATCCCCACCGCCGGCCGCGAGTACATCAGCGTGGATGCGACGGCGCGCTGGCGCATCGTCGATCCGCTGACGTTCCTGCAGAGCGTGACGAATGAAGCCGGCGCCCAGTCGCGCCTCGACGATGTGATCGACTCGGAGGTGCGCAACAACATCGCCGGCAGCGACCTGGTGGAGATCGTGCGCTCCGCCGACTGGGAAGTCACCGAGGAGCAACTCGAACAGGTCGAGGTGCCGGTCGACCAAGGCGAGAAGGAGCTGACCAAAGAGGTGCAGCGCGGGCGCAAGCAGCTCACGCGCGAGATTCTCAAGGACGCCCGCGCGCAGATGCCGCAGTACGGCATCGAGCTGGTGGATGTTCGTCTCAAGCGTTTGAACTACATCGCCGACGTGCGCGAGCAGGTGTTCAACCGCATGATCTCCGAGCGCCAGCGCGTCGCCGAGCGCTTCCGTTCCGAGGGGCAGGGCGAGGCGTCGAGCATCCGCGGCGACACGTCGCACGAGCTGGCGGAGATTCGCTCCGAAGCCCGGCGCGAGGCCGAGGTCATCCGCGGCGAGGCCGACGCCGAGGCGACGCGCATCTACAACGAGGCGTACGGGCGCGAGCCGGAGTTCTACCGCTTCTATCGCACGCTCGAAAGCTACGGCAAGACGATGGACGACAAGGCCGTGCTGATGATCGGCATGGACTCGGACTATTTCCGCTATCTCAAGCGTATCGAGCCGGACGAGGCGACGCAGGTGCGGGACGGTCAGTGATGCTCAGGGATGGCTTCCGCCGCGGACCAGGCGTTGACCCTGGTGCAGACGGAGTGGCCGTTCATTTCACCGCGCCGCCGCATCCCGGTGCCGCGGCGCCATCGCGTGCGCGTCCGGCGGGATGCGCCGGTCGATCACCGGAAAGTTGAGCGCGCCTTCCATAAACGCGGCGCGCGCCGACGGACGGCCGCAGGTGGAGCGCTGAACGTGGCGGCTCCGCAGGCGGTGCACGATGGGCCGGAGGCACTGGGTTTTGCAAGATTCTAACCTTGCTGCCGTCCTGGTGGGCGCGGCCGCCGGGTTCGGTGGGTGCAGCGTCAGCCGGCTTGGCGGCGGAACCGGCCCGGCGGCAGGCCGACCTGCTGGCGGAAGACGTGGTTGAGGTGGTATTCGTCGCAGAAGCCGGTGGCCTCGGCGATCTGGGCCAGCGTGTGATCGGTGGAGCGCAGCAGGGTCTTGGCCGCCTCGACGCGCACCTGCTGCTGATAGTGGATCGGAGTCAGTCCGAAGCGACGACGAAAGGCGCGCTGGAAGTAGCCGGTCGACCAGCCGGCGATGCGTGCCAGTTCCGGCACCTTCAGCTTTTTATAAAAGTACTGGTCGATGTACTGTCGCGCTTCGGTCAGCGGGTCGGTCAGCTCCTGGTGCGGTTCGAGGGCGTAGATCCGGGTCAACAGCACGTCGAAAAGCCGCAGCACCAGCGAGCAGGCGTGCGCCATGTACTGCTGGCGGTCGAACAGGGCCGCGAGCAATTCGGTCAGCAGATGCTCGACCCGGGCAGTGGTTCGCCGATCGAGCTGTTTCGGATAAGCCACTTCCACCATTGGCAGGCCCATGTAGGCCTCGAGCACCCGGTGCACCGGCAGGCGAAGGGGCGTGCCGTCGTCGGCGTACCACGCGAGGGTCAACTGCCGATAAACCATCTCGCCCCACCGGCGCGGCCAGAATTGATGGACCTGCCCCGGGCTCGTGCAGGCCAGTGTGCCGTGCTGACAGGGCCATACCTGCCCATCGTGCAGAAACGTGTTGCGCCCGCCGGTGTAGAGCGTGAAGTGATAGAAATCATCGACGTGCCCCTTTTGCGCCGGGCGATAGTGGCGCCACTCCCCCGCGTCGTACTGCTGATGCGTGGCGTACTCGATCGAAAGACGATAACGCACACCCTGGGACACCAGGTGCATGAGCTGTCCCGGCGCCGGCTTCGGCGTGGCGCGGATGACCGAGCGCATGGTCAGAATCGTACATTATTGAGTCGGTTCTGTCCATTGTGACCCGCAGGGCGGCGGCCTACGTTAATCACATGCCGGCGCTCGCCGTCGGCTGCCCGGTCTCGACCGCACCGAGGCGCAGCGCGGCACGCAGCGCCCCGCGCAGGCCGGGCACGACACGCGATGACCGGAGCCGCACCGTTCCGCCCCTTCCTTCTCCACGTCCGGAGAGCTCCGCCATGAAGCCGATCCGACGCAACTCCAAGGCCGGGCCAGCGTCGCGCCGCCGCGCCTCGGGCTTCACGCTGGTCGAACTGCTCGTGGTGATCAGCATCACCGCGCTGCTGATCGCCATTCTCCTGCCCGCGCTGAAGCAGGCGCGCATGGTGGCACAGCGAATCCAGTGCAGCAGCCTCGAACGGCAGATCGGCCTCGCACTGGAACTGTACGCCAACGACTTCAACGACATGTACCCGCACAAGCACGGCGGCAGCGACGAAGTGAGCTGGTCCCGCCAGCTCTGGGAGGAGAACAGCTACACGCGGCGCGAGAACTTCGCCTGCCCCGATCTCCTGCGCAGCCCCGCCCATCCCGAAAACTGGTTCGACATTTACGGGGACATGGCCTACGGCTACGACGCCAGCGTCAACAAGGTCGTCGGGTTCACCGGACCGAACGGGCCGTTCTACTACCGCCGCGGTGCGCTGCGCAAGCCGTCCCAGGCCATGATGGTGTGGGATGACCAGTACTACGTGGACGGGATCGCGTCGCAGACGTGGGGTGTCTCCTCGATCGGCCTGCCGGAGAACGACGCGGTGTGGAGCTTCCGGCACAACGGCGGCCTGAACTTCCTGTTCGCGGATGGACACGTCGTCACGCGCGAAGCGCCCGTGCCGGACGAATGGGTGATCAACGAAACGAACCAGGGCGCCGGCCTCTCGGAATGAGCCCGACGTCACCGCCGATCGATGTGCATGAGTCGCACCTCAACCAGGAAATCAGGCATGCAGGGATTCACGACCGCGCGCCGCGCCCTCTTCGCGGCGCTTGTGTGCTGCACCACCGTTCATACCGCGCATGCCGCGCCGTTCATCCTCGCTGAGGACGGCCAGGCAAAGTGCGTCATCATTCATCATCCCGATGCCACGCCGCCGGAGCAGCACGCGGCGCGGGAGCTGCAACGCTATCTCGAGCGGATCACCGGCGCCACGTTCGAGCGCCGTGCGGCAGAGGCGCCGGGCGAGGGGCGGGCGATCCTCATCGGTTCGGGGCCATGGACCGAGGACGTGGTTTCCGCAGACGAGCGCGCGGCGCTGGGCACCGAAGGCTACATCCTGCGCACGGCCGGGGATGGCAAGCGGCTGCACGTCATCGGCGGCCGGCCGCGCGGCACGCTGTACGGCGTGTACGACCTGCTCCGCGACGAGTTCGCTTGCCGCTGGTTCACGCCACGGATCGAGCGTGTCCCGAGCCGACCGACGCTGACGGTGGACGCGCTGGATCGCACGTATGTTCCGCCGTTCGAGTATCGGCACATCCGCTACCACATGGCCGACGATCCCGATTGGGCTGCAAAGATGCACATCCACGGCTACGACCGCGACCGGCCGGAGCTGGGCGGCTCGTTTAACTACGCGCAGGCCTGGCGCGTCCACACCCTGCGACACTTCGCGCCGGGCGGCAACCACGACCCCGAAGACCCGTCCATGGCCGATGGCGACCGGGCGGGGCTGATGAGCGACGCGCTGGTCGAGCACGCGGCGGACACGATCCGGGCGGTGTTCGACGAGCAGCCGGAGGCGGAAATAGTTTCGCTTTCGCAGGAGGACTCCGTTCGCCGGTTTGACGACGAGGCGGCGCGGGCGCTGATCGAGCGCGAGGGGTCGAGCAGCGCGGTCGTGCTTCAGTTCGTCAACCGTGTCGCCGAGCGCGTGGCCGAGACGCATCCGGAGAAGGTGCTGAGCACGCTCGCCTACTGGTGGACGATCGAGCCGCCCGAGACGATGCGAGCGCGCGAGAACGTGGCGATCCGCTTCGCGATCATGGGCGCCGCGCTCAACAAGCCGTTGACGGACCCGGTCAACGCGGACTACCAGTCGAACCTGAAGGGCTGGTCCAGGCTCGCCGAGCGGATGTACCTGTGGATGTACGCCCAGACCGGCAACAAGGGCGGACTTACATTCAGCGCGCCGCTCCCGACCGTGTTCGTTTACGACGAGGACTTCCGCAA